>QHXC01000384.1 GCA_003222815.1 Acidobacteriota bacterium
GGAATTTTTGCGCCAGATCCTTCAGGTAATTCATCTCCGCCTGGCTGAGCCGGGAATCGGCCCATGCTGCGGCAATCAGCACTTTCAGCAGAGCGAGGGCGGTGGCATGTGTGGCCATGTTAAACAATTCTAACTGTTTCGACGTATAGTAATGGTCCTCGATATGAAATTTCTTCCGCTCATTCTCAGGAATGCCTTGCGCAACCGCCGGCGCACGATACTTACGATCCTCAGCATCAGCATGTCGTTATTCCTGATCAGCACACTGCGCACGGTTCTAGAGGCGTTGGAAAGTCCACCGTTGACGGCGGATTCCGCGACGAGGGTGCTCACGCGGCATCAGACGTCTCTGGCGAACACAATGCCGATTGCCTATCGTGACAGGATTCGACAAATGCCAGGCGTCAAGGAAGTCAGCGCCTACCAGTGGGTAGGCGGCATCTACAAAGACCCAGCGAATTTTTTTGCGCAGTTCGCCGTCGATGCCGACCGGATTTTCGATATATACACGGATATCAACCCTCTTGCACCCGAGCAAAAAGAAGCCTTCATGAAGGAGCGAACCGCCGCGCTCGCGGGAGTCAGTCTGGCGAAACGTTACGGTTGGAACATTGGTGACAGGATTACATTGCAGGGCACGTTTTTCCCGCGCGACATTGAGTTGGTCATCTGCGGGTTCGTAAAGGATGGAGGCAGCGAAAACCTCCTTTTGCTACGTTACGATTACCTGAATGAATTATGGGGAAACTTTAATGGCGCTTCCACATTCGCCATTAAAGCTCGATCGACAGAAGAAATTCCCGCCGTGATCGACACCGTCGACAGCACGTTCATGAGCAGCACTGCGCCCACGAAGAGCGAAACCGAAAAGGCATTTGTGCTCGGTTTCATGTCGATGTGGGGAAATGTCCGCACTCTGGTCGTCAGCGTTTCGACGGTGCTGACATTCACGATCATATTGGTTGCAGCAAACACCATGGCGATGTCGATCCGCGAGCGGACTGGAGAGATCGCGATTTTGAGGACACTAGGCTTTTCACCGGCCCACGTGCTGGCAATGTTGATTTCCGAGTCGACTTTGATCGCGTTGGCAGGCGGCCTGTTGGGAGCGCTTGGCGCGCGATATCTTTTCGCAGAGATGGACCTGAATGCCATGACGATGGGCTTCCTTCAGGTTCTTGACGTGACGTGGGGAACGATCTTGCTGGCAGCCGGTGTTTCGCTGGTTGTCGCTTTTGCGAGTACGTTTGTGCCTGCCTGGACCGCATCGAGGCTGGCCATCGCGGATGCGATGCGCCGTAGAGGGGAATAGCGGTGGGGTGTGGCCAAAAGCGAAATCGTTCATTGGTTCATTGACCATTTGTCCTTTATTGGGCCGGTGGGCCCCGACGCTAAGAAGATGATTCCGATCAGATACAACCTCCGCAGCCTCATCGTCCGGCATGTCGGCACAATCATGACTGTGCTGGGCGTAGCCCTCACAGTGGCGGTGTTCGTGTCCGTCCTGGCGATGGTAAGGGGACTTGAGAGTACGTTTGTCGACTCTGGCGAGCCATTGAACTTGATTCTGATCCGGCAATCATCTCAGGCGGAGACCAACAGCTTTTTTGACCGCGACATCAAGCCTACCGTTGAAACCACAGAAGGTGTCACAACGGTTGCCGGCGAAATCATTGTGCTGATCAATCAGCCGAGGCTTACTGGAGAGACAGCGAACGTTATTGTTCGGGGGGTTTCGGACAAGTCGCTGGAGCTCCGGCCGCGTGTAAAGTTGGTCGAAGGACGCATGTTCCGGCCAGGACTGCGCGAAGTCGCTGTCAGCCGCTCGATCGCGAACCGGTTTAAGGATGCAAAGCTTGGCGACAATATCAAAATCGGCAGATCCATGTGGAATGTCGTTGGAATTCTCGACGCGGCGCATACAGCATACGACTCCGAGATCTGGGGCGACTACAACGAGATCTCAGGCGAATTTGAGCGGCCGATCTACAGCTCCCTACTGGTCCGATGCGCGGACGAAGCCTCGCTTGTTGCGGTCCGCGATAAACTCGCAAACGACCGCAAAATCCGGCTCGACGTCTTTCGACAGAGAGAATATTTCGAGGCCCAGACCGGAAGTGCGTCGCCAATCAAGGTTCTTGGGTATCTCATTGCCGCGATCATGGCTGTTGGCTCATCTTTCGCGGTGATGAACACGATGTATGCCGCGACGGCGTATCGTACTCGCGAGATTGCGACCCTGCGAGTGCTGGGTTTCAAAAGGCGCAACATTCTGTTTTCATTTATGCTCGAATCGCTGCTCCTGGCGCTCGTTGGCGGTGTCCTGGGCTGTCTGCTTGCGCTGCCCGTGAACGGAATATCGACCGGGACTTTTAACATGAATACTTTTTCGGAGATCGCCTTCGATTTCAGGGTTACGCCCCGGCTCATGCTCGAGGGAATAATATTTGCCGCCGTGATGGGGACGCTGGGCGGGTTTCTGCCGGCCCGATTGGCCGCGCGCCTGACAATCGTCCGCGCGCTGCGGACGGAGGTTTAGCGCGGCAAGAGTTAAAGTCGCACATGGACAATCTTTCAAGCGAGCTGAAGAAACTAAAAATCGATAAGACCAAGCGTGCAGAGCCGGGTCCGCGAAGAAATATTGGCCTTTTCATCGTAATGCTTGTCCTCGTTGCCGGCGGCTTACCGGCCCTGGTCATGCTGCGCCGGCCGAGTGCCGCCTCCGTTGTCGACACGGTGCGGCCGCGCGCCGAATTCTCCTCGCAGTCCGCGGTTCTGGTCGCGACAGGCTACGTTGTTGCCCATCACAAGATTCAGGTCGGGTCCAAGGTCGCAGGCCGTGTCGCGTGGATCGGCGTGGAGAAGGGCGATCGTATTCGGCGGGATCAGTTGGTGGTCCGTCTTGAAGACCGCGAATACCGTGCCCAGCTCGATCAGGCTCAATCGGCCTACGACGCCGCACGGGCACGCCTGGCCGAGTTGGAGCGCGGCTCGCGCCCTGAGGAGATCGAGCGGGCCAAAGCGGATGTGGAACGCGCGCAGGCGGAACTGCGCACGGATGAATTACAGTTGCGGCGCATCGAAGGGCTCGTGAAGGAAGGCGTCGCGTCCGCGCAAACGCTCGACGAAGCCAAGGGCCGTTATGATAGCGCCCGCGCGAACCTTGCCGCATTAACGAAAACATACGAACTTATCCGGCAAGGCCCACGTCAGGAGCAGATTGACAACGCCCGATCCGAGACCGGGCGAGCGAAAGCCGCCATGGATTATGCGAAGACCATACTCGATGCCACGGAAATTCGGGCGCCGCGCGATGGCACGATTCTCGAGCGCAACGTTGAACAGGGCGAGATGGTAACGACGTCCTTCGTCGGCGATCGCGGCGCAAAGTCCTTCGTCGTGACGCTGGCGGACCTCCATGACATCCAGGTCGAACTCGATATCAATCAAAACGACTTCAATCGTATCCGGCCGAATCAGTCATGCACGGTTCTGACGGATGCGTTTCCGGACCGCGTGTATAACTGCCGAGTCGACGAGATAGCGCCGGAAGCCAATCGCCAAAAGGCGACCGTTCAGGTTAAGGTGAAGTTTACCGAGCCCGACGAATATATCCGGCCGGAAATGAATGCTCGAGTGACATTCCTGGAGTCTGAAGACAAATCAAGGGGGGTAAACGCGGAGGAGAAACTCTACGTTGTGCCGAAGCGGGCGCTCCTGGACCGGGAATCGGGGAAAGCCGTCTTCGTTGTTGCGGATGGCAAGGTCCAGGTCAAACCGATCACGATTCGAAAGGAAGTTGGTAGCGATGTGTTCATTTCCGCGGGACTTGTGGGGACGGAAGCAATCATCGTCGGTGAGCAATTAAGTCAACTGAAGGCCGGCGATCGTGTGGAAGTGAAGCAATCAAGGTAGCCGCAATGAGTGCCGTTGACATTCGGAATGTGACCAAGACCTTCAAAAAGGAGGCGGCCGAAATCGTCGCGCTTTGCGACACCAATCTCGGTATCGGTTCCGGCGAATTCCTCTGCCTGATGGGCCCATCCGGCTCCGGAAAATCGACGCTGCTCAACCTGATTGCCGGTATAGACCGGCCGTCCAAAGGGCAGATCATGGTCGGCGGCACCGAGATTTCTCAAATGAGAGAAAGCCAACTCGCCGTTTGGCGGAATCACACGATCGGCTTCGTCTTTCAGACGTTTAACCTGATTCCGGTACTTACCGCGTTCGAAAATGTAGAATTACCGCTGCTGTTGACTAGGCTGTCCAAGGCCGAACGCCGGGAGCACGTCGAGACGGCATTGTCGCTGGTGGGTTTGAAGGATCGCATGACGCATTATCCCCGCCAGCTTTCCGGCGGCCAGGAGCAGCGGGTTGCGATTGCTCGCGCAATCGTTACCGATCCGGCCTTGATTCTCGCCGACGAACCCACCGGGGACCTCGACGCACAATCGGCCGACGAAATCCTGGCAATTCTAGAGTCACTTAATAGAGAATCCCAAAAGACCGTGATTATGGTCACACACGATCCCCGCGCTGCGCGTCATGCCACGGTCATTCGACATCTTGACAAAGGGGTTCTGTTGCCGGAACGATGACAGTCGCGGCCCAGTCGGGCTCGCAGAAGCTTGGCGTTGTTAATGGTGAGGTCGTTTCTGAGGAGGAAGTGAGGGAGGCGGCAGCGCACGATCTGGGAGAACTGGAGGTGAAAAGGCTGCAGGCCGAAGCCAAGTACCAGCAAGACAAGCACGACATCCTGCAGAAGACGCTCGACGGGCTGATCGAGGACAAGCTGCTCCAGGCGGAAGCGGAAAAACGCAAGGTCTCGTTGGAAGAGTTGGTTGACACCGAGATCGAGAAGAACGTGAAATCTCCGACCGATGCTGAAGTCGAAAAGGTCTACGAGCAAAACAAGGCACGTATTCCGGTCAGCCGTGAACAGGCGCTTCCGCAGGTCCGGGCATACCTGGTGGACTTGAGCAGAAATGAAGTTCGCGAAGTGTTTGTCAGCAAGCTGAAGAAGGACTATAGCGTGACGTCCTACCTGGAGCCGATTCGGCTCGAGATTCCCACGACAGGGTTTCCTTCTCGTGGACCAGCGGCCGCTCCGGTCACGATCGTGGAATTTTCAGATTTCGAGTGTCCGTTCTGTGGCGGCTTGTTCCCGACACTCAAGGAAGTCGAGAAAGCCTATGGTGACAAGGTGCGTATCGTCTTTCGGCAATTTCCATTAACGGCCATCCATCCGCATGCCCAGAAGGCCGCGGAAGCTTCTTTGTGCGCCAATGAGCAGCAGCATTTTTGGGAATTCCACGATTCATTGTTTGGCAATCAGCGCGAGCTCACCGTCGATGCTCTAAAAAGGCGGGCTCAGGATATGAAGCTGGATACCGCCGCTTTCAATGCCTGCCTCGATTCCAGCAAGACTGCGGATGCCATAACAAAGGACATCACCGAAGGAGCCCGGGCTGGCGTCACAGGAACGCCGGCCATGTTTATCAATGGCCGGTTGCTTTCCGGCAACCAACCTTACGCCGGTATCGCGGAACTGATCGAAGACGAATTGCAGCGAAGCAGGGCCAGCAAGTAGAATTTTCTCCCCTTTCCCGGTGGGCGTGGGGGTGCATCGCCACGCAACCCCCACGCTGCCAATCACCTGCCACGAGCCTCCAGCGGTCCGCCGATTGCACTTTAGGCCATCCGATCCCAATTCGAAGGAGTTGGCCTATGGCAATCGACCCAGTGTGTGGCAGGGAAGTCGACGAGGACAGCGCGACAGACAAGGCTACACATCGGGGAGAGAACCATTACTTCTACAAAGGGCAGACGTACTACTTCTGCAGCAAAGATTGCAAAGACAAATTCCAGACCGACCCTGAGAAGTACATACGTAGGCTGTGAAAGGAAAACGTAAAAAACGAAATTCCCTCGAGGGGTTATGCAAAAAACCTTGTACTGCCTCGCTTCTTCAGAGCCGCAGGCGAACGACATCCTGACACATCTCCGGAAATCAGGGTTTTCCCCGTCGGAGCTCTCTGTGCTGTTGTATCCAAAGGAACTTAAAGACATTTCGATGGAAGGAAATGCGGTTCGTGGAACGGAAACGGGAGGACTGGTGGGCGGTGCGCGGGGCCCACTTGCCGCTTTAACGTGGTTTTTGGTGCCGGTGGTTGGGCCATTTGTCGCGTCGGGTTGGTTTGTAGCGGCGCTTGGAGGCGCTGCGATTGGAGAGGCCGTGGGTGGACTTACCGGTGGAATCCGCAACTTGACGCTTATGGGAATTCCCGAAAACGCAATTCCGCGGCTGCGTGACCGGCTGTACCAAGGCGCCATCCTGATCGCCGTTCATTCCGCCGATCCGGCAAGGCGCGGCAGAGTTCTCCGCGTGTTGAAATCATCTGGGGTCGAGTATTCGCCGGAAGATATGGCTGCTGAGGCCTTTACCGTTTCAAATTCGCGGCCCAGTTGAGGACGACCGTAATCGGAGGAGTTGGAACTTTCGTTAGAATACCCTCGGTGTGACCGGCTCTATGGCGCTAGCTGTGGGGCGACGTAAGCGTAGAACATGACGACCAGGCCAATCATCAGCGTAAGAAAGATGCTGTGCTTTAGAGTAAATCCAAACAACCGGCCTTCGTCTTCCCGCTTCATGGAGGTAGCGGCCGCCGCTACCGCGATGCTCGTCAGGCTGATCATCTTTCCCATCACTCCGCCAGCGGAATTTCCGGACGCCATCAGCACGGGGTTCATTCCCAGCTTGGTGGCCGTTACCTGTTGGAGCGTCCCGAAGAGAGCATTGGCCGACGTATCGCTTCCCGTAAGGAAGACACCTAAGGAGCCGAGCACCGCACTGAATAGCGGAAAAAGCACTCCGGTGGCGGCGAAAGCGAGACCTAAGGTTACGGTCGCTCCCGAGTAATTCATGACGAAGGCCAGAGCCAAAACGGCCGCGAGCGTGAGTTCTGCGAGCGCCAGTTGTTTCGCGGTGTGTTTGAAAGCCCCGGCGAATTGGGCCGGCTTCAGGCCAACAACAGCTGCGCCAAGGATGGCTGCAAACAAGCACGCGGTCCCTGGAGCCGAAAGCCAATTGAAGTTGAATACAGCGGCGTATCCGGAAGGCTGCGCGACCACAGGCGGCATCCGCTGAACGAGGTTATGCAGGCCGGGCCAGTTAACGACCACGTTCACCGAGTTCAATTGTGCCTGTATAGGTCTGTATCCCCACAGGAGAACCAACACCACCAGAAGCATATACGGCGCCCAGGCAAGCGCGACGTTGCCTTTACCGTGACGGACCTTACTGGGGGGCAAGTGCCCGAAATCGAATTTATCGCGTGGCTTCCACACCCGGAAAAGAACGAT
Source organism: Acidobacteriota bacterium (assembly GCA_003222815.1). Lineage (GTDB taxonomy): Bacteria > Acidobacteriota > Terriglobia > 20CM-2-55-15 > 20CM-2-55-15 > 20CM-2-55-15. The sequence continues at coordinate 7,363 of QHXC01000384.1, forward strand.
GAGCGCACCGATAGCGGCCATCGATGCCAGGATGTCGGTGAGCAGCGGGCCGATGAAATTCGAGACGGCGAACTGCGTGCCGGCAAATGCGATCCCACAAACAGCCGCCGCCGGCAAGACTCCGCGCAGGCCGCTCCAGCCGCACATGACAGCGATCATATAAGCGGGAATGAACAGCGAAACCGGAGCACAGATGCGGCCGACGCCCGCGCTTAAACGTTCTAAGGGCAGTCCAGTTGTAACTGCCAGAGTCGTGATCGGTGTTGCAATGGATCCGAACGCCACGGGCGCGGTGTTGGCCAGCAAACACACGGCTGCAGCCAAAAATGGCGAAAATCCCAGGCCGGTGAGCATGGTGGCGGCAACTGCCACGGGCGTTCCAAACCCGGCACAGCCTTCAATGAACGCGCCGAAAGCAAAGGCGATGAGCATCATCTGTAGGCGGCCGTCGTCGGTTAGGTGGCCGATGGAATCTTTTAAGACATTGAACTTCCCGCTCTCCAGCGTTACGCGATATAGCAGAATCGCCGAGAACACCACCCATCCGATGGGAAAAAGTCCAAAGGCCGCGCCATACAATACGGAGGAGAACAGCAGAGCCAACGGCATTCGATAGACCGCTACGGCGAGTACTACCGTTGCCCCCAGGCCTGCGAGAGAGGCTATCCAGGCGGGTTTGCGCCGGATGCCGATTAAGAACAGCAAGACGAAAATCGGGACCGCTGCTACCAATGCCGATAACGCCAGGCTATTCGCGATAGGAGTATAGTTTTGCTGCCACATGGATCTTATTAGCCTTTCCACTCCAGCGGAGTCTTCTTGGCGGGGAACAATACTTGGACCTGCTACGCTAGGCAAGAGGAAAGTTCAAGACTGATATCGCGAAGGTTACATGATTCGCAAACTTCAATCCGGCGAATATCGTTTGTACTCGCGCAAGAAGGATCCCAAAACGGGTAAGCGGCGGAATCTTGGAACGTTCAAAACACGCCAAGCCGCGGAAAAGCACGAGCGCGCCATCCAGTTTTTCAAGCGGCGATCATGAAACTTGACGCGTACTCAATGGGATTCTCGAACCGTACTTGGCAGGAGACGCTCGAGATTCTTAGCGCATTCGAAATACAACGGCTGGTGGACATTCGCACGCTGCCGGGCTCGAAGCATACTCCCCAATTCAATCAGGAGCACCTTCGGAAAGCTCTCCCCAATGCCGGAGTCGAATACATTCACATGAAGAGTCTCGGCGGTCTGCGGAAGCCGCTGAAAAACTCAACCACCAATGCCGGGTGGCGAAACGATGCATTCCGCGGTTACGCCGATTACATGCAGACGCCCGAGTTCGAAACGGCGCTGAACGAGTTGATTTGCCTTTTGTCCCAGAGGACCACGGTGTACACATGCACGGAAGCCGTGTTCTGGCGGTGTCATCGCCAACTTGTATCGGATGCGCTGGCCGTTCGCGGATATTGTAGCGGACACATCTTCAATGCTTCGAAAGTTGAGCAGCACAAGTTGACTAATTTTGCGAAGACGGATGGGACACGGGTCACGTATCCTACTTTGTTATGAACCTGACCTTTCTCGGCGCCACACAGACTGTCACGGGATCGAAATTTCTCCTCGAAAATAAAGACGTCCGAGTGCTCATTGACTGTGGTCTTTTCCAGGGCATGAAGGAGCTTCGACTTCGGAACTGGGAGGGGCCTCCGGTCGATCCAGCGTCTGTCGACATGATCATCCTCACGCACGCGCACATCGACCATACGGGATATCTGCCGCGATTTGTGGCGCAAGGATTCAAGGGACCGGTTTATGCCACGCCCGCTACCGTTGACCTGGCGCGCATTCTTCTCCCGGATGCCGGTCACCTCCAGGAGGAAGAAGCGCGATATCGGAATAAGCATCAACTGTCGAAGCATAAGCCCGCGTTGCCGCTCTATACGGTTGAGAATGCGGTGGCCGCGCTTGAATTGCTGCAGCCGGTGAAGTATGGACAGGTTGTCGCGCTCTCATCCACTTTGGGTTTTGAGTTGATGCCGGCCGGACATATCCTCGGCTCTTCCTTTGTCCGGGTTCGCGAAGGCGGGCCGCCGGCCGAGAAGACCGTGCTGTTTACCGGAGATATTGGGCGTTACGATCAACCAATCATACGGCCAAGCGGGGAGGGACCATCTTAATTCCGTCATTTGCAATCGGCCGTGCTCAGGAGTTGCTGTACATCCTCCGCGAGCTCGAGGTGGAGAATCAGATTCCAGTTTTGCCCGTATATGTGGACAGCCCGATGGCCATCGATGCTTTTGAAATTTTTCGTAACCACAGGGAAGAACACGATCTCGAAATGACGGAGCTGGAAAAAGCCGGTGGGAATCCGCTGTACTCCAAGCGGGTCTATTTCGCCAGAACAGTCGAAGACTCCAAAGCGATCAATGAACATCGATTTCCTTCAATCATCATCTCGGCAAACGGAATGGCCACGGGAGGCCGTATTCTGCATCATTTAGTACAGCGGTTGCCGGATGAACGAAATTCGGTCATCTTCGTGGGATTCCAGGCGGCCGGCACGCGCGGCCGGCTACTCTCGGAGGGAGCGCGCCAGGTGCGGATCTTCGGCGTCGACTATCCGGTTCGGGCCGCCATTTACGTTATCGACAGCTTCTCCGCTCACGGAGACTACAGCGAGATCCTCCGCTGGCTACGCGGTTTCAAACAAGCGCCGCGAAAGACGTTTCTCGTCCATGGCGAGCCCAAAGCGGCCGAAGCGATGAAGGGCCACATCCAGGCAACATTCCAGACGTGGCAAGTGGAAGTTCCGACATATCTCCAGAGCTATGAGATTTGAGCCGGAATGACGCCAACCCCGCGAACATTGCCGTGATTGGCGTCATTCGCGGCTAGCGTAGAATCTATTCTCATGAAAGATCTCACATCCCGAGCCCTGAACATCGCAGTGCTTGAAGGAGCGCGGTACGCCGACATCCGGATTATCGATAGCCGCCAGCAGACGGTGAGCATCAAAAACGGAAACGTCGATGGCATTGGCGATCAGGACAGCCAGGGCTTCGGCGTTCGTGTTCTGGTTGATGATTCCTGGGGTTTTGCGTCCAGCGCGTACGCGACGATGGCGGAGATCGAGCGCGTGACGAGCCTGGCCGTGAAGATCGCGAAAGCCAGTGCGATGGTCCCCGGTGAGCGTGTGGACCTCGGTTCTCCTGTAACCGGAGTCGGAAAATACACGACGCCGATTCAGATCGACCCTTTCAGCATTTCCCTCGAACAGAAACTCGATTTGCTCTTTCGCGCCGACGAGGTCATCCGCCGCAATTCTGGCGTGAAAGTGTCGGAAGAGAACGTCATCGCTGTCCGGCATCACAAGTTCTTCGCGAACACAGAGGGAGCATTTCTAGAACAAACCATCTATGAGAGCGGTGGCGCCATCGCTGCCACAGCGGTAAATGACACGGATGTTCAGGTCCGGTCCCATCCAAACTCCTTCCGATACCAGGGAACTAGTGGCTGGGAGTACGTGACAAACGCGGATTTCGTTGGCAACGCCGAGCGCGTTGCAGAAGAAGCGGTGGCGCTGTTATCTGCCGGCGTTTGTCCGAGCGGCGAAACGACGCTGATCCTGGGCAGCTCGCAGCTTGCGCTTCAGATCCACGAATCCTGCGGGCATCCCACCGAACTGGATCGGGTATTCGGCACCGAAGCCGCCTTCGCTGGACGCAGCTTCCTGACCACGGACAAGCGAAATAACTTCCGCTACGGCTCCGAGATCGTCAATCTCACCGCCGATAGCGTCCGCCCGACGGGCCTGGGGACGTTCGGGTGGGATGATGAAGGCCTACCCGCATCCCGTACACCGCTCGTGCTCAACGGTGATTTCGTGGGCTATCTCATGTCGCGTGAGACTGCTTCGAAGCTCGGTTTGGAGAGCAACGGTTGTATGCGTGCGGATGGATGGAATCGAATTCCGCTGATCCGAATGACCAACGTTTCGCTCGAACCGGGTACGTGGGACTTCAACGACATGATCGCAGACACCGACGATGGCATACTGATGGAAACCAACCGCTCCTGGAGTATCGACGACATGCGGCTGAACTTTCAGTTTGGCACTGAAGTCGGCTACGAAATCAAAAATGGCAAGCGGGGTCGTCTCTTGAAGAATTGCACATACGCCGGCATAACACCAGACTTCTGGAACTCCTGCGACGCGATCGCCAATCCGAAGCATTGGATCCTTTGGGGCACACCCAATTGCGGGAAAGGCGAACCGATGCAAACGATGGGAACGGGTCACGGCGCTTCTCCTGCGCGGTTCCGCAATGTGAAGGTGGGCGTGTTCAGATGAAGTTCCGTGAGATCGCCGACCTCGTCATGAACTCGGTCATCGGAACCCGCGTGGGTATCGCCGTCTCCAACGATACCCGCCATGACAGCCTCAAGCAACTGGCGGCGCGGGCATATGAGGTCGCTAAACTCCAGCCGGAGAACCCGGAGTTCAAGGGACTCCCAAGACCGCTGCCGATCCGACACGTTGAGGCGTTCGATACCTCCGTTCAGGAGTGCACGCCGGCACACCGCGCCAGAAGTGTGGGCGTGATCTGCCGAAAGGCCGCAGGGGCCGGATTTTCGGCGGCGGGATCCATGACAACCTCGGTGTTCTCGATAGGAGTCGCCAATTCCATGGGCGTTTTCGCTGAGCACAAATCGACGATGGTAGACGCCTCGACGGTGATCATGGGTAGTAACTCATCGGGCTGGGCTCAAAGCTCGAGTTGGCGTTTGGAGGCGATCGAGCCGGAATCGTTGGCTGCGGAAGCGCTTTCGAAAGTGAGGCTAGGCGCCGATCCGATGGATTACGAACCGGGCGAGTACACCGTGATTCTGGATCCGTACGCGACGGCCGATTTGCTGGAGATGCTCGCATTCGATGGTATGGGCGCCCTGGCCGTGCAGGAAGGACGGTCGTGGATGAACGGCAGGATCGGACAACGAATTATGGCGGATATCGTGACCATCGTCGATGATGGTTTCGATAGGTCGGGAATCCCGTGGCCGTTCGACTTTGAAGGAGTTCCGAAGGGGATACATCCCATCGTTGAGTCGGGTATCGTGAGGGGACCGGTCTACGATTCATTTATGGCGGGGAGAGAATCCGGTAGGCTGTCGACAGGACACGCCACGCCCCCATCGCCACAGGGGCGCTTGGGGCCTGTGCCGATGAATCTGTTTTTGCGCCCCGGTCGAACGGGATGCCGTAGTGACTGGTATGACTCGGGATGGAACCTTCGTGGTGCGGGACGGAGAGATCGCGCATCCGATCAAATCGCTGCGTTTTACCCAGTCTTACGTCGAAGCATTGAAGTATGCCGAAGCCATCGGCGAAAAACCGCGCTTGCTGCGGTCCGGAATCGGCGGCGCAACGAGCGTGCCGCCCGTGAAGTTGGGGAAATTTAGGTTCACAAGCTCGACGAGGTGAAGAATTCATGGCTCTATTGCTGGCACTGGCCGTTTTTACTGCAAGCCAGGGAGGCGTGGTCCAATTGACGTTTCCGGACGAGCCCGGAGTGAAATCCGTTGATGTCGATTGGCAAAAGAAGAAAGTCCCATTTGTTCGGATTCAGGAACGCTGGATGACGGTCATCGGCGTCGATCTGGATTTGAAACCTGGAGAGCAAACAGCCGACGTGCTGTTTACGATGGAAGACGGCCGAGTCGACAGGCGGGAAGCCATCATCAAAGTGGAACCAACCAGCTTTCCGACGACGGAATTGAAAGTTGAAGACAAGTATGTCCAGCTCAACCCGGCTGATCTGGCCCGAGCCACACGCGAAGCGAAAGAGCTCGACGCCATTCATTCGAAGATCACCAATGAGATCCTGTGGCAAGAGCCTTTCAGCGTTCCCATTCCCGGCGGTAAAGGTTCGAATTTTGGCCATCGTCGAATTTTCAACGGTGAACCACGCGCCCCACACGGCGGCGCCGACCTGCGCGCACAGACTGGAACGCCCATTCACGCGACCAACCGTGGACGAGCGGTGCTTGGTAAAAATCTCTTCTTCACGGGAAATACGGTCATTATCGATCACGGGCTCGGGATTTACTCGTTATACGCGCATCTCTCGCGGATCGATGTCAAGCCGGGCACAATCGTGGAAAATGGCCAGCTTATCGGTCTCGCCGGCGCTACCGGACGAGTCACCGGTCCGCACCTGCACTGGGGTATGCGCGTGCAGGGCGCGAGGGTGGATCCGTTCTCGCTGGTGGAGATGAAGACAAATGAAAAATGATCAATGGTCAATGACTTGACCATTTGCCCTTTGTCATTTACCTCTCATTTCTATGTTCGACTTTCTAAAGCGCAACCAACCATCACCCAAGCAAATTGACAAGCTCGTGAAACGGCTCACGGAGCCGGGTGGCGAAGATGGGCCGCGCATTGAGGCAGCCGAGAAGCTTTCGGAGTGGGGCACGGCGGAAGCGCTCTACGCGCTGCTGAAGCGATTCACGATTTCAAGCAAAGTAATAACAGGGGACATCGAAGAGAAGAGGATGGTCGTCCGGATGCTCGTAGAGAAGGGAAAAAAAGCCGTCGATCCGATTCTTCGCTTTCTCGGGGACCATCATCAGGTGGAATGGCCTGTACAAGCGCTTTCAGAAATTCTTCCGCGCGAAGAACTGGTCCCCAAACTCGTGGATATCCTGGAGAAGGTTGCGGCTTCGAGCGAATTTACACCGCCTGAACACAAATCCGACTTGATTCGAGCCATGCGGGGTCACGTGTCACCGGAGATCGCCACGGTTCTTCGCCGGTTCTTGTCCGATGACGACGATGATGTGCGCATTGCCGCCATCGAAGCGATCTCCGAGGTCGGCGAGGAAGTGCGGGAACCGCTGCTGGAAGCATTCCTCGAAGCCGGCGACCGGCCGCGTATCCGCATCAAGATTGCCGAGATGTTTGCGGACCACGAGTGGCCTGTTCGAGGGTATCGGCCGAAGATCGAAGAGACATTGCCGGAAGGATTCCATCTTACGTCCAAAGGTGTTGTCCGGAGGAGGTAGAAGTGGCGGTTCCAGCAATTCGCGGGTGGACGGTCTTCTGCATGGGGGCGTGGCTGATGGGCACCGTCTGCACGGCCATTGTCGCGACGCAGAATTTCTATACGATCGATCGCCTTCTGGCGGCTGAGCCGAATCCCGCGTTCACCGCAGTCGTTGATAAGCTCGGGCATTCGGAAACCCGTGAGCTTCTTCGATATTTGTCCTCCGAGTTGAATCGCCTCTATTTTCAATATTGGAATCTCGCGCAACTTGCGATCGGAATCCTGGCGCTCTGGCTGGCCGGTAAGCTGCCGGACGCGCCTAGAGCGAAATGGGGTATTGTGGCTATGCTCGCCATTGTCCTCTTCCTTACGGTTTTGATCACGCCACAGATTCTCTCGGTCGGACGCACTCTGGACTTCGTTCCGCGCGATCCGCCTCCTGCCCGCCTCCGCACTTTCGGCTTGCTGCATGCGACCTACACGGTCCTGGACGGCATCGAGCTTATCGTGGGGATTTTGGTGACGATCTGGCTGCAGAAGCCCGAGGGTGAATGAACGCGGGCTGAAGCCCGCGTTCCTCTTGTTTTTCAGCCCCCTCCTCCTGTATAGTAGCACTTCACCTTCAAGTGAGCCTTCCTGACGAATCGCCCTTAAATTATGAAGTTTCACGCATGGTTTGAATGTTTTTCGGGCTGTGGTGTCCGCCACGATCTTGAGCAGATTGTGTATCGGTGCGAATCCTGTGGCGGCCTGCTCGAGGTGAGGCACGATCTAGCGGCGGTAAAGCGGAGACCTGCAGCTGAATGGAAACAGCTTTTTGATTCACGGATGGGGCGTGCGAGTGGTGTTTGGTCGAAGAAGGAGATCGTTTTGCCCGAACTGGATGCCGGGAATATCGTTTCCCTGGGCGAAGGAAATTCACCGCTAATTCAATCCGAGCGCTTTGCCGAACGCATTGGCGTCGATGAGCTTTATGTCAAACAGTGCGGCACCTCGCACACTGGATCATTCAAGGATCTCGGCATGACCGTGCTGGTCTCCATGGTCAACGAAATCCGGTCCTCGATTCGTGCTGTAGCGTGCGCCTCGACTGGTGATACTTCCGCTGCCGTTTCCGCTTATTGCGCCGCGGCTGGAATTCCCTCGATCGTCTTTTTGCCGAAAGACAAAGTTTCAATTGCACAACTGATTCAACCGATTTCGAATGGAGCCATCACGTTCTCCATCGATACCGATTTTGACGGCTGCATGAAAATCGTGCAGGAAATCACGAAGGACAAATCCATTTACTTGGCCAATTCGATGAACTCTCTTCGTGTCGAAGGCCAGAAAACGATCAGCTTTGAGATCGTGCAGCAGTTGGAATGGCAGGTCCCCGATTTCGTCGTTGTCCCTGGCGGAAACCTCGGTAACATCTCGGCGATCGGAAGTGGATTCGTCCTCATGCGCGAAATGGGTTTGATTGACCGCCTGCCACGACTGGTGTGCGCCCAAACCGAGAAAGCGAATCCACTTTATGTATCCTATCGTGAAGGGTTCCGCAAACAGGAACCGATTGTGGCCGGCAGTACTTTGGCGACGGCAATCCAGATCGGTAACCCGGTAAGTTTTTCAAAGGCCGTGAAAGCTCTGCGTGCGACTGACGGCGTTGTCGAGCAGGCCAGCGAAGGGGAACTCGCCAATGCGGCCGCTGAAGCCGACCGTTTTGGTTTCTTCAACGATCCCCAAACGGGTGTGGCTCTGGCAGTGACGATGAAACTGGTCAAAGCGCGATCGATTCCCGCGTCTTCCCGAGTTGTCGTTATCAGCACGGCGCACGGTTTGAAGTTTGCGGAATTTAAGGTGCGCTTCCACCGGGGCCAGATACCTTCGGTCGATTCTTCCCTTCAAAACCTTCCCACCAACGTCGCCCCGGATGTCAACGCGATTCGGGCCGTTATTGATGGTAGGATACCTGCTTGAGATGGAGGTCTGTTTATCGACTCGTCCTGGTTATCAAGCAAATACGGGCGATCAAGAGTATCCGTGTGATTAAATTCAACACACCATTACGCGTAGTCTACACATTTGGTCTGTCCCTTATCTTGTCCCAGCCTGTTGCCGCCCAATCCGCGTTGAATTTTGCAAGGACGACGGTCAACGAACGGTTTAATACCGGATTTGCTGTCACGAATCCGACACCTAACTATGCAGACGTACAGTTCACGTTCTACGGATTCGATGGCAATCCTGTCTCGTCGGGTTTGGTGAATCCGGTCCGCTATCGCATCGCGCCGAAGGGTCAGATTTCCATGCCCGCCACTGAGATCTTCGCCGCATCCAAAGTCGAAGGCTGGGTTCAGGCGACGAGCCCGACTTCGGGTCTGATGGGTTCATATGTCTCTGGCGATTTTGCTTTCAAAGTTGAAGCCTCGGACGCGTCTACGGCTTTGACCTCGCAAGTGATTCCCATCATCCGCGAAGATCAGATCAACAAGACGGAACTGCTGGTCGTCAATCCGAGCACTGGAAACAGCAACGTCACGATTACTTTTTTCAGTGCGCGCGGCGACGAGGTGGGAACGGTCACTCGGAGTATCCCGCCACGCGGTGCTTTGAGTCTTCGTCCCTCGACAGTCGTTTCCAGTGCGGCCGGCGGTAGCTTTTCAGCCAGGATCTCCGCGAGCGTTCCTGTTGCTGCGGTCGCGGCGATTGAAAGAAATGATTCGCTGATGCTCGCGGTAGGTCAGGCGGTCGATCAGCCCGCCTCTGTGCGTGTGGCGCCGCATTTCATAAGCGGGAATGGCTTCGATCCGATCCTCATTCTGACGAATCCCACTGCATCGCCGATCGTGGTAACGGTGACCCTTTTCGGCGAAACCGGTGGAGCCGTGCATCCATCCCTGAGCGGTCCTTCATCCAAGGACTTCCTTGTTTTGGCCAATGGGTCCGTCATGGTGGATACGCGGAACATCACGGGGCTGCTATTCGTTCCCTCTGTCAATGGGTGGTTGCGCATCGATTCTCCAAACGTTGCGTTAGACGGCCTATTGATTCTTGATGGAGGGCGGGATATTACGGCAACCCCGCTCCAAACCAGTGCTCTAGACCGGATGATCTATTCGCAGCTTCCCCAAATGGATGCGCTCGTCAGCCGTTTGGTTCTCGTGAACACGTCACCCGTTCAGGCCGGGCTCGACATTTCTCTGGTTAAGCAGGACGGGACCACCGCTGCGCAGACGGCGATCAGCATTCCGGCAAGGACGAAATTTTCCCGTCTGATCCGTGATGTTCTCCCTCAAGTTACTGATCAAGATGGCGGGTACATTTTGATCCGCTCATCGGTGGCACTCTACGGAATCGAGATGCTTGGCGAAACCAGTTCGCAGTCCCTGGCAAGCGTATCTCTACTCCGGGCATTCGATAGCTTTGCCACGAATCCGATACTCCCGGCGCCCGCGATCACAAACGTGGAACCCGGACCAGACGTGAGGACCGGCATGACGATGCGCGTCGATGTTGCGGGTCCGCTCGGAGATGCTGTTTTCCTTCTGGGCGACCAGGTTGTACCCGCTACGCGTCTGGCCTGGCCGGGAACGGTAACTTTCTTCCTCGACATTCCTGCAATCGAGCCTGGCCTCGTGAATCTACGGTTACGAGCCGATGGAATGGAGTTGGCTCCAGTGCTGTTGCACGTTCTGACTCCCGATAACCTGCCGTCACAGATGATCTATGGCCAGGCTTTTTATCAGAAAATCGATGTTACCGATGCCGGTCTCGACCTCAACCATCCTGTCATGGTTCCGATCCGGAATGCGCGAGTTGAGGTGGTGGATCGCTCGGCGCAGTCCGTGGTGGCGGTTTCGGAAACGGATGGCCGCGGTGAGTTTCGTGTGCCCGTGCCTCTGGAACCCGACCTGACCATTCGGGTCGTCAGCCGGCTGCGACCGGCCGACTTGCGCGTGGCGGACAATACGAATGGCAATGCGCTGTACGGCATCTCCCTGGATGTGGATGCTCGAGAGCCGTTAGGCAAGCTCGTGCTAGTCGACAATTCGCGGTTGTCGGGAGCCTTCAACATCCTGGAGATGCTCCAGCGTGCCAACGATACGATTCGATTGGCTGACACGAAGATCGTACCTCCGGCGTTCGGCATTTTCTGGAGCACTCGAAATACGCCTCGCAGCGGCAACGTCCGCGAAGGCCTCGTAGGCACGACCCACTTCAATTTCGTCAACAACACAGCATTTGTTTTGGGTGACCGCACTGTCGATTCCGACGAGTTCGACGATTCGGTCATTGCCCACGAATATGCCCACATGCTCGCCGCGCGTTTTTCACGCGACGACTCGCCGGGCCACTCGCATGGCATAGGCGACATGCTCGACCCGCGAGTCGCATGGTCCGAAGGGTGGGCGAACTTCTTCTCAGGCGCCGTTCGAAATGATGCAATTTACCGGGATTCCATGGGGCTGAACGGAGTGAATGTCCTCCGATATGATCTGGAAGACAACATTCCGCCAGGAGACAAGCCGGGTTACTGGAGTGAGGCCTCGGTTCAGTCGTTGCTCTGGGACTTATATGACGGTCACGTCGATCCAGGGGACAACGTTCAGTATCCGCTGAGCCTGATCTGGAGCGCGTTCGTCGACCTTAAGAATGAGCGCTTCGTCTACTTCCCATATTTCCTCGACCATTTTCTCGCACGCAATCCGGCGGCAAGCGATGCTTTGAGGATCATGGCGCAGCTCCGTTCGATCGATTTCCAACCGAATGTTCGACCCAGCGTGACCAATCCATTCCCGCGTCCGATCAATGTTGGCGACGTCATTACAGGCGAAGTGGACTCGCTGACATCGAAACGGACAAATCTAGTCCAGTCGTCGCATTTCATGTCGTTCACCACGAGCGGAGGCGCTGCCTCCATCCGCCTCGATATCGTCGGCCTCGGTCCAGCCGACAATCCAAACGCGAATGATCTGGACCTGTTCCTCATGGATGCCAACGGCGGACCTCTGGATCGATCGGACCGCGGCTTGAACGGAGAGTCAGAGTTGATCTCGCTAAGAATTCCCGCAGGCACTTACGTCATCGAGGTCCGTAGCTATTACACCAAAGCCGAGACGGGCGATCTGGTGTTTAATTCTGGGCGCTACCGTTTGAGTGTCGTGGTGCAGTAGAGCGGCTTCAGCCCGCGTTTTCTCCGGTTTACACTTCGGAAAAACCGATTGTAGAATAGACTGGAAACCAATTACCCCAAATTAAAGAGTTCTTTCCAGAATAGGAATCCCAACGGGAGGTTCACATGGGTGGAACCTTTACGAGCTTGCTGATTATTGTGGAAACCGTGCTGACGGCCGCTGCAGTGGTGATGTTTCTTTACCGCGGCATGTTGGACATGAAGGAAGAGGATCAACTCATCCTGGACGATGCCGAATCTCACCTCGCTCGCGAGCAAGCAACGATTCGCCACAAGGTCACTATTTTGAGTAAGTACATCAAGTTCATCGGTGTCGCATGGGGCATCCTTGCCGTGGCAATCCTCGGCCTATGGGTCGCCCGGGGGTTGAGGCTGCTTTGATCTGGTAGTCGCGGCTTTAGCCCGGGATTTTAAAGTGCGTACCGGCCGTTGTCCGTCAGATGTTCCGCAATCCGCTGCCGCGTGCGTACGGTATTGATGGGAGGCCATCGCAATAGTCTGCGAAGACCGCCCAGTTGTGTGCGGAGCGCATCACCTTCAGAGACGGCCGCCAGGATCTGCCGCCCGGAGAACTCAACACGGCTCATCGCGTCGTTAATGAAGGTACGCGCCACTTCTCTGTGGACATCCGTCGAGTTCTGCTTTCTGAGGCGTTGGACGGCGGTATCCATGGCGTAAACGTCCATCACGATATTGCTGATGTGCATCAACACTTCCTGCTCCTCTCGAATCGTGTCTGCAAACTTCTGCATTGCCGATCCCGCAACAAACAAGAGAGCTTTCTTCGACTGTGCAATTGCAGCAAGCTCCGCTCCAAGAGGTCCTGAAGGCTCGCTGGGAAGAGAAGCCGAAAGGACCTCGTCCACGACCTGACGTGCGGCGGAATGCAGCGGCAGGTGTCCTGTACTGGCGCGCTTGAGGAGCATGCCGGGAATGAGAAGGCGATTGATTTCATTCGTTCCCTCAAATATTCGATTCACACGGGAGTCGCGATAATACCGCTCGACCGGATATTCCGCGCTGTATCCGTATCCGCCATAGACCTGTACGGCTTCGTCAACGACGAAGTCGAGAACCTCGCTTCCAAAGACCTTCAGGATTGAACACTCGATGGCGTATTCCTCGATGGCCTTGAGCGTCTGGCGCGTGCCTTCCTTATCGACATCTTCCAGGCTGCGATCCATCAGGCCTGCCGTTCGATAGACCATGCCTTCAGCAACCCATATGCGCGCCGCCATTTCCGCAAGCTTGTGCTTGATGGCGCCAAAGCTGGCGATCGGCTTGCCGAATGCGACGCGTTGTTTTGCATATCGAATGGCATCATTTAACGCTGTCTTGGCGCCCCCTACCGCGCCGGCGCCAAGCTTTGCGCGGCCAATATTGAGGATGTTGAATGCAACATGATGGCCCTTGCCGATTTCACCGACGACGTTGTCCAGCGGGACCCTCGCGTTGTCCAAAACCAACGTGCGCGTCGAAGAGCCCTTCAAGCCCATCTTTTGTTCTTCTGCGCCGGTCGAAACGCCTGGATAATCTTTCTCGATAATGAAGCAACTGAACTGCTTCCCGTCCACCTGGGCAAAGGTCATGAACATGTCCGCAAAGGCTGCATTGGTGATCCACATTTTTTCGCCATTGATCAGCCAATGCGTTCCATCCTCGCTTCGCACAGCATTCGTCTTTGCGGCAAGCGCGTCAGAACCACTGCCGGCTTCCGACAAAGCGTAAGCAGAGATTTTCTCGGCCGTGCAGAGCATTGGCAAATATTTGCGTTTGTGTTCTTCCTTGCCAAAGTAAACGATCGGCAGCGTGCCGATACCGCTATGCCCGCCATACGAGACCGCGAACGAAGCCACGCGTGCGAGCCTCTCGGCGACAATCATCGCGGAGACCTTGTCGAGATTCTCCCCGCCGTACTTCTCGGGTACTTCGATACCAAGCAGGCCGAGTTCTCCGCAGCGGCGTAGAAGCGAGACCGTGACGTCCCATTCCTTGTGCTCGATCCGTTCCTGCTGCGGCAGGACTTCTTGTTCGACAAACTGTTCGGTCATGTTCCGGATCATCATGTGCTCTTCGGAAAAATCTTCCGGCGTGAACACATCTTCAGGGACACTATCCTCGATCAGAAAACTTCCGCCTTTTTTTAAAACAGTGACTTCTTTGGCCATAGTTGAATCTCCTGGCCGCGAATTACGCGAATTACGCCAATGGCGCAGTAGGGATCCGTTGACGCGCCATTGGCGTAATTCGCGTAATTCGCGGCCACGCACTAAATCCTCTCAAAAATCCCCGCGGCACCCATACCGCCACCGACGCACATCGTGACCATGCCGTATCGGGCACCGCGCCGGCGCATTTCATGGAGCAGCGTCGCCGTTAGTTTCGAGCCCGTGCATCCCAACGGATGGCCCAACGCGATGGCACCCCCGTTGACATTGAGCTTAGACATATCGAGTCCGAGTTCACGAATCACGGCCAGGGCCTGCACCGCGAATGCCTCGTTCAACTCGATCAAATCCATGTCCTCCAACTTCAGCCCCGCTTGCCGCAGTACTTTCGGAATCGCCTCCACTGGTCCGATACCCATGACTTCCGGACGCACGCCAGCCGTGGCATAGGCAACGAATCGCGCGAGCGGCTGGAGCCCCATGGCCCTGGCCTTCGCTTCCGACATGATGATAACCGCTCCAGCGCCATCACTCATCTGAGAGGCGTTGCCTGCGGTTACCGTCCCTTCCGCTTTGAACGCGGGCTTCAGGTTTTGCAGGGCTTCCATCGACGTGTCACGCCGCGGTCCTTCGTCGGTCGCGAAGTTGAATTCACACACCGTTCTGCGCGACTGTTCCAGTACAACTTCGCGGACCGGCAACGAGACAATCTCATCCTTGAATCGTCCGGCGTCGATCGCAGCAAGGGCCTTGCGATGGCTTTCCAGCGCAAACGCATCTTGCTCATCGCGGCGGATGCCGAATTCGCGCGCCAGGTTTTCTGCGGTCAGTCCCATGCTCAGGTAAGTGTCCGGGTCGCTCTCAATGAGGGCTGGATTGGGTGCGATCTTGTGACCACCCATCGGAATCATACTCATCGATTCCGTCCCACCCGCCAGAATGCAATTGGCCGCTCCCGACAAGATGCGATCTGCTGCAAATGCGATCGACTGCAATCCCGAAGAGCAGAATCGATTCAAAGTCATCGCCGGAACCGTGTAGGGCAGTCCGGCGCGGAACGCTGCTACCCGTGCCACATTCATTCCTTGCTCGGCTTCCGGCATTGCGCAACCGATATAGATGTCCTCGACTTCTTCAGGCCGGAGTCCTGGGACTTGTTCGATCGCGGCTCGCATGACTATGGCGGCCATGTCGTCCGGGCGGGTTGCAGACAGTTTTCCTTTAGGCGCTTTGCCAACGGCTGTTCGAACGGCGGATACGATAACTGCAGAGTTCACGGTAATACTCCTCGGTTCGCGTCATTGGCGTAAATTCGCGGCCGCCAGTTGCGCCAATGACGCCAATCTCAATTCCTCAGCACTTTCCCCTTTTTTAACAGATGCTCCATACGGGCCAACGTCTTCGGTTCACCGCAAAGCGATTTGAACGCCTCGCGCTCCAGATCCAGGAAATACCGTTCAGGCGCGGTCGACGGACGTGTGACATCACCGCCACACAGCACATACGCCAGCTTGCGCGCGAGGTGGGCCTCATATTCCGTGATGTAGCCGGCCTGACGCATGAGATGAATGCCCAGCTTCAACTCCGCGCCGAGCGTTTCGCCGAAGACCGGAAGCTCGGGCGGCACCGGAGGCCGATACCCGGCTGCGGCCAGCCGCAGCACTTCGGCCTTCGCATCATGGATTAGACGATCCGAATTCATCGTCATTCCATCCTCAGGCCGAAGGTAAAGCAGACGCCGTGCATCCTCTGCACTCGTGGAGACTTTTGCCATGCCGATGCAACTTCAACGAGACCTATGTATGTTTCCGCCGCGGCCTGCACTAGCGCTCCGGCCAGCGCGATCTCACAGCCACCGCCTAGCGTTAATGCAAATGGCGCCACGACGACAGGCTTTTGGTTGTACCGGATCGCCTGCGTTGCGCGCTGAAAGGTGCGTACCATGTAATCGATCTCGTCCCAGTTGCCCTCGACTGCTTCCATCATCAGGAGCATCAGGTTCGCGCCTGCCGAGAAGTGTTGCCCCTGGTTGCCGATGACAAGGCCCTCGAAGTTCGCATTGACATCTTCGAGCGAAGCGAAGAGAAGGGAAATGATGTCGCCTCCGATGGTATTCATCTTCGAGTGAAACTCCAGACAGGCCACACCATCACCAAGATCGCGCAACGCCGCGCCGGCATTCTCCCGGATCACGCGCTGCTTTTTTAGGAAGGACGCACCGGTTATGGGTTCATCCTTGAGAGCTTTCGAAAGTTCAAATGGTCCCATCTCCCACGCAAAACCCCACCTCATGGCGCGGTCCACGGCCTCCGGATCCTCTGAGATCTCGGGGATTCGAGAAGCCGCGTACTCCAAGATCGACTTCAGCAGCTCCGACACGAATTCGGCGGCGCGATCGCGGCTCTTGAAGAGTGCGTTCAGACGGTCCGTTAGATTTTCGATGTTGGAGATCATCTCTAGGGAAGGAAGATTCGGCGGGCGTTGCCGGCGGTACTGCATAGTGTCGAGGTCAAGCGTGAGGATCTCGTCACCTTCTTTTTTGTAAAAGCCCCGGCCGGTCTTTGCTCCGAGCATTGCTCTTTCGGCCATGGTTCGCATGAATTCGGGAACCCTGAAGATTTCCCGCTGCGGGTCATCCAGAGCGTTCTCGAAGATGTTGCCGGCAACGTGGACGAAGATATCCAGGCCGACCATATCGATCGTGCGGAAAGTCGCCGTCTTCGCTCGGCCAATCAGGGGTCCCGTCAGCCGGTCAACTTCTTCGATCGTGAATCCGCCCTGCCTCATCAACTGAATGGCCTTCAGCGCAGCAAACAAGCCGATCCGATTCGCGATGAAATTGGGGGTGTCTTTCGCGCGCACGACCCCTTTGCCCAGGATGATTTCGGCGAATCGCTCAAATTCCGCGAGCGTGTTGGGGTCCGTTTCGGCCGTCGGAATGACTTCGAGCAGCTTCATATATCGAGGAGGATTGAAGAAATGCGTTCCAAACCAGCGCTGCCGGAAATCGTCGCTCCGGTTTTGTGCAAGAGCGGTGACAGAGAGGCCAGAAGTGTTCGTCGTCACGAGCGAGCCTGGCTTTCGGGCAGAATCGACGGCCTCGAGCAATTTCCTTTTGATTTCGAGGTTTTCCACCACGGCTTCGATGACCCAATCGGCTTCCTTGATGCGTCCGATGTCGTCGTTGAAGGTGCCTATGCCGATCTGCCGTATGTTTTCTGGCACGAAGAGCGCCGGCGGCGAGCTCTTTTCGAGGCCACGCAATCCGGCTCGAGCCTGCTCCTGAGTCACGTCCAGCAGAAATACGGACAGGCCGGCATTCGCCATGTGCCCGGCGATCTGCGCTCCCATCGTGCCCGCGCCGAGAACCGCAACTTTCCGGATCATTTTTCGATTCCTTTGATCAAAATGTCGGTCACAGGCTGAACCATACTTTCCAGCGAATAACGCCTCCGGCTGAGGATCCAGTTGGTCACCATCTCATCCAGCGCCCCAAAGAAAACCTTTGTCGCCACTTTGGGATGAATTTCCTGCCGAAAAATTCCTCGCTTCTGTCCATCCACGATGATCTCGCGAATCATTTCGAAGTACTCGGCCAGACGCGTCGTCGAAAATTCCTCCATGAACTTCGTCGATTGCCGCAGCTCGACCTGAAAGACCACGGCGAGTTGGCGGTCACGCCCAAGCCAGGAGAGGTGCAGGGAAGCGAGCTTCCCAAGCCGCTCTACAGGATCATCCAACTTTTGAAGCTCCACCCGGCTTTTGGCAATCACCTCTTCCATCGTTTCGTTGAAAATGGAAATCAGGAGATCGTCCTTACTCTTGAAGTAGAGATAGACAGTCCCATCCGCCACGCCTGCGGCCTCTGCCACGTCCGCAACCGTCGACTGGAAGAATCCCCGGCCAGCAAACACTTTAATCGCGGCCCGCAGGATCGCCTGGTACTTCTCGCTATGTTTCTGCCGCCGGACTGAATGAGTGTTCATTCATTTAACGTATACCCTGGCGTCGCGACCAAGACAAGTACGCTATAGCGGCCTTGAAGCGAATTTCCCTTGGCAAAGCAGGGGGGTCCGGCTTGTCGAAAAGAGGCCGACCTTCGTCGAACGTGCCGGAACCGGTCAGAGCTTACTGCCACTGGGTTAGAACAAAGTCCGCCGCAAAAGGACTCACGAAGCGAACGCCTTCGATCGCTCCGCCGACATTGAAATCTTCAGTGAAGATCACGGTTGTTTGGTTGAGTCGTGCGATTGCCCAGAGCTGTGCGTCCCAGTAAGAGAACTTGTGCGTGCGTAGGCACGAGAAGCTGTCCGATGAGTCGGCATGCAGATTGGGCGGAACTACGCCCGAGACTTCGGGAAGGATTCGGGTGAGCGGAATCAGGGTGACCAGACGCCCTACAGCAGTTTCCTGTGTCGAAAAGGCTTCGCGTTCTCCCCGGTGTACGTGGCCACGATGTGGCCGTTCCCGATAAGCTGGTACTTGTAGATGAGCAATCCATCCACGCCGACAGGGCCGCGCGCGTGGGTCTTGTTTGTGCTGATGCCGACCTCAGCGCCGAAGCCGTAGCGGTAGCCGTCGGCGAATCGGGTCGACGCATTCCAGAACACACCTGCCGAATCGACCTCATTCAAGAAGCGCCGTGCATTGTCCTCGTTCTCGGTGACAATCGACTCGGTGTGTGCTGAGCCGAACCGATGGATGTGATCGATGGCTTCATCGAGACCATTCACGATCTTCACATTCATGATGTAGTCCAAGTACTCGGATCCAAACCCGGTATCGTGCAATTCCACACCCGCGTCGGCCAGCGCCTTCATGACCTTCTCGCGGCCGGCAAAATTGGAATGCACAAGCAGTGTCTCCGCGGCATTGCACACGGCAGGATATTGCGCCTTGGAGTCCACGGCGATCCGAATAGCCTTTTCGATGTCGGCGAACTCATCGATATTAACGTGGCAAATGCCATCCGCATGGCCCAACACGGGAATCTTGGTGCTTTGCTGAATCGTGCGAACCATCTCGTTCGAGCCCCGAGGAATGACCAGGCTGATCAGGTCGTCCATCTTTAGAAACTCGGCGATCTGCTCCCGTGTCGAGACCAGTTGCACGGCATCGGTAACGCCGTGTTTCTGGAGTGCGCCACGAATGACATCTCCAAGAATAGCGTTCGTGTTGGCGGCTTCTCTTCCCCCCTTGAGGAGCACGGCATTGCCGGTTCGAATCGCTAATGCGGCAATCTGTGGCACGACATCGGGACGGGATTCAAAGATGGCTGCAATCACTCCGATTGGAGTCCGGACCTTACGGAGGAGGAGACCTTCGTCCAGTTCGGTTTCTTCAAGCACGCGACCAACAGGATCCTCCATTCTTGCGATCTGCGTAATCCCGTCCAGCACATCCCGAAGCTTCGGTTCGTTCAGAGCAAGCCGCTTGTACAACGTTTCGGCAAGTGAACCTTTCGCTTCGGCCAAATCCGCTTCGTTGGCGGCAAATATCGACTTTGCGCTTTCCCGGATCGCGGCAGCGACATCGTTGAGAACCGCCGTCCGGTCCACTGAGGTAGACAGCTTCAGGAATGCTTTTCGTGCCCGCTCCGCTTGTTGGCGTGTTTCGTTCATGTAATCAGGTCAGGAAACTATTCCGCACCTGTCCAGGGAGTAGTGTTCCCACCCCCACGCTCCTAATCCGCCAAAAACGCTATGTTGTTGCGTGTGATGAAAGCATCATAGTTTTTCGTTGTCGCTAGCCGAGCGATGTCATCGGAATGTGTTCCACTGAGTTTCGAAGCGTCAGCGCTTGAATAATTCACGGTGCCGCGCGCGCCCTCCTGGCCGTTGGGTCCGACGATGGCGACAACGTCGCCATTCTCGAATTCGTTTTCGATACGTGTGACACCCGCATAGAGAAGGCTCGCGTTCTTTCTGGTGATTGCGTCCAGTGCGCCCTCATTGATATGAATCCGGCCGGAGATGGATGACGCAAAAGCAATCCAGCGGCGCTTTCCAGAGAGCGACTCGGATTTACCGACGAACAATGTTCCTTCTTGTTCGCCGCCCAGAACTCTGGCCAGAATACTGGGTTTCAGCCCATTCGCGACCACAGCAATTCCACCGGAGTTCATCGCAATGCGGGCGGCCTGAAGCTTTGTGGACATGCCGCCACGGCCCCGTGCCGATTTGCGCCCCGCCAGTGCCTCGACCTCGGGAGTGATCTCATGTACTTCGGGAATCCGTTCGGCGCTAGGATTGTGACGCGGATCTTCAGTGAACAGGCCGTCCACGTCGGACAGGAGAATCAGGGCGTGCGCTTCGAGCTTGCTCATCACCAGAGCGCTCAGCTTATCGTTGTCGCCGAAGCTCGGGTTGCGATCTGTAACTTCAAGCTCGTTGGTTGATACGGTGTCATTCTCGTTAATGATTGGAATGACGCCCATATCGAGCAGCGTCTCGAGCGTGCAGCGCAGGTTCAAATAGCGTTTGCGGTTCGAAAAATCTTCCTCAGTGAGAAGAATCTGTCCTGCAGTCAATCCGTACTTGGCGAATCCCTGCTCATACAGATTCATCAATCGGCTTTGACCCACGGCCGCGAGCGCCTGTTTCTGAGGTAGGGAAGCGGTCGCCGACTTCATTTTCAACGCATTCGCTCCCAGCGCTACGGCTCCGGAGGACACCACGATCACCTGACGTCCGGCCAGGCTCGCCACCGCGATATCTTCGATGAAGGAGAAGATTCGCCCGAGGGCGACATGCCCGCCATTATTGAAGAATAAATTCGAACCAAGCTTCACAACCACACGCTTGGCGTCACGTATCCGGTACCGCATATTCAACTGTAGGGCGGTCTGTGACCGCCGCTACAGAATACCTCAATTCATCGTGGCCTGAATGCGTCGGAGTTCTTTCAGATGGTTCTCGACTGCCTCGCGGTCCTGGCAGTTGCGGGCCTTGCGGAGATAGTGGTCGAGATCGCGGGCGGCGCCCTCAAATTGCCGGAGTTGGAGGCGGATAAGACCACGGTCGCGGAATTGTTCGATGTCGTCGGGTTCGACCATCAGCATCATGTCGACGATGGCCAGGGTTTTGTCGAAGGCCTGCGATTTTAAGTAAGTCAGCTTGAGGTTGTTGAGCATGCGCACCAGGATCTGGCGGTTCGTGACGGGTTCCAGCAGGCGTTCACTGAATTCAATGGAGTCACCGTACATTCCGTGGATCCGCTCGCGGCAATCTTCGCGTGTGAGAATTTCACCTCGATTAAAAGGATCGAGAAAGAATTCTTCGTTTCGATTGTAATACTTGACGACGAAGTGGCCGGGCATGCCCACGCCAGAGATTGGGAATTTCAACCGGCGCGAGACTTCCATGTAAACCGTGGAGAGCGTGATTGGAATTCCGACGCGCCGGTCGAGGACGTCGTTAAAGAAGCTGTTCCGAGGATCGTAATAATCTTCGGTATTTCCACGAAACCCGACTCTCTCAAACAAGATGGCATTGATCTTCGAAACGGTTTGCACCGGTGAATCGGCTGTGCGAAGCAGTTCCTGAGCCATCTGTGCCATGTGGTCGAGCTTGTCAAGATAGGGACTGATTTCGAGTTGGGGGTACTCCTCGCAGGCCATCAGCAGGGCAACTTCAGCGAGAGGAATGGCGCTGTCGGGCAGAGTAACGAGTTGTTGAAATGTCTTACGTGATCTCTTACTCACTTCGAAACGTCTCTTTCTAACCAGGACACGAAATCCGCAATCGAATCGATCACCCAATCCGGATTCGCGCTTTTAAGCCGATCTGGACCGTAAGAATGCGCAATTGCCAGGCATCGCATACCGGCTTCGTGTGCGGATTGGATTCCCCCAATAGAGTCTTCAACCGCGACGCAATCGGAAACCTTCAATGACCGATCGCGCTCCTGCAGTTTCTCATAAGCGCGCAAAAATGGCTCGGGATGCGGCTTTCCGAAGCGCACATCTTCAGCAGAGACAATGGCACAAAAACACTGTTCGATATCCGCCTTGGCCAGAATGTGACGGATTTCACCAATTCTCGCGCCCGACGCAATAGCCAGCGGATGACGGGCCGCCGCAACCCGCACGGCCTCTACCGCTTTGTCGAACATAACGGATTTTTCCGCAATAGCCTGAAAGTAACAGAGGCTCTTTCGACGGATGAGATCATCTAGTTTCGCTTCGGAGAGCGGGGCCGAGTGCCTCGCGTAAAGCGTTCTAAAGCAATCCCAGTCGTTCAGGGGAAGGTATCTATCGAGATACTCTTCATCCGAAAAGGTGAGTCCCTCTTGTTCAGCGACCTGCCGAAGAGCTTGCATGTGAACGGGATCGTCGTCTGCGAGAACGCCGTTGAAGTCGAAAATCAGCGCGCGAATCATCAATACTTTAGACTAACACAGGTAGAATGGGCCAATGCATGACGTGATCGTCATCGGTGAAGGCGTCATCGGGCTATCGATCGGACGCGCGCTGGCCGGTCGGAGATCCGTGCTGCTCCTGGACCGTGGGGCCACCGGCGAGGGGGCTTCCTGGGCGGCGGCCGGGATGTTGTGCTCCGCTCTTGATCGGGCTTTTGATGCCCGGCGAATGGTTAGTGGCGCCGGGCACGCTGGTGACGCCATTCCTCTCATTGGCGCAATTCGCGGCTTAAAGCTGGCAGATTCCCGGTATAATTTTGAGCGCTATGACGAATCGGGGCGCAATCACACAGAAGGTCCACCACGGCGAGCGCCTTTCCTTTGAGGACGGAGTCGAACTTTATCGCTCGAAGGATATCCTCGCACTTGGCCGCCTGGCCAATCATGTCCGCGAGCGCCTGAACGGAAATCTCGCTTATTACAACGTCAACCGGCATATCAACTACACCAACGTGTGTGTCATCGACTGCCAGCTCTGTCAGGGAGCTTACGCGAGAAAGCCAGGGCAGGAGGGCGGCTACACGATGCAGCTCGAACAGGTCTTCCGTTTCGCCGAGCAGGAGTACACCGATTCACTGACGGAGTTTCACATTGTTGGCGGTTTAAATCCCGAGTTGCCATTCGAGTACTACCTGGACCTGCTGCGCGGCCTGAAACAGCGATTTCCCTCCGTACACTTGAAAGCGTTCACGATGGTCGAGCTGGATTTCTTTACAAAAATGACGCGCAGGACTCTCGAATCGATTATCGAACAACTGCGTGAGGCAGGAATGGGCAGTTGCCCGGGAGGCGGTGCAGAGATCTTCGCGGAGAGAGCGCGGCCGTTGATCGCAGGCCACAAAATTTCCGGTCAGCGATGGCTTGAAGTGGCACGCACGGTGCACAAGATGGGCGTTCGCTCGAACGCCACGATGCTGTACGGGCACATCGAGACGCTGGAAGAGCACGGTTTACGCTCACCTGCCCACATCGACCGGTATGGACGACCTGATGACGATTGCGGTCTCGCGCCTGATGCTGGACAACTTTCCACACATCAAAGCGTATTGGGTCACGCTCACACCATCGCTGGCGCAGGTCGCCCTGCGATTCGGCGCCGACGATCTGGACGGCACCATCATCGAAGAGCGGATCATCCATGGTGCCGGCACTCCAACCAGCCCCGGCATGACGCGGGCTCAAATCGAGAAACTCATTCGTGACGCGGGTCGCATTCCTCTAGAGCGAGACACGCTGTACAATCCGGTTCAAACGGCCTCCACGTACGCCTAGCCAGAAGAATGTTCGATGCTCGCCTGCGCCGTGTAGTGAAGCGCGTACTACCCAATTTCCTGCAGCGCATGCTGTATCCATTTGAAGCTCTCGTGTTCGAACGGCTCTCTCGGTTTGCGGCCGAACTGCCGGAGAATTCGCTTGTCCTGGATGCGGGCGCAGGTGAGTGCCAATATGAATCGCTCTTTGCAGGTCATCGGTATGTGGGCCTGGACAGCACGGTGGGCGATGCGTCGTGGGATTACTCGCGGCTGGATGTCATTGGTGATTTGGAGTCCATCCCTCTATCCACGTCGCTTGTCGACGCTGTTATCAGCGTTGTGGTGCTGGAGCACACGCGCGAACCCAAGCGTGTGGTCGCTGAGATGGCGCGCGTGACGGCACAACAAGGTAAACTGTTCCTGGTCGTGCCTGATCAGTGGGAAGTCCATCAAATACCAAACGATTTTTTTAGATTCACTCGGTACGGAGTCGAATACATCCTGCGCGAGAGCGGCTTTCGGGTAATTGCAATCGAAGCGGTTGGCGGTTTTGGTTGGCTGATGTCTCGCCGGTCCATCAATGCGCTTACATTTTTTCAAGGCGGATTGAAGTGGCCGATATTTTTCCTGCTGGCTGCTCGGCTACATTTGCGTTGGCGAACGCCAGGCTGAAGCATCGGCGAGCGCGCTTTCGGATGCCTCGGTTGCCGCCCGTAGGCCCAATCGGTAAACTCATCGGCAAGATAAGCGCCGGTCCCCGTCGCGGGGTTGTGAATTGATACTGCTTTTTCAGGAAGCTAATTGGGGATTTGTACGTCTGTCCCCGAATTAAACCGAATCTCCACTTGCATAAACGCCATGCCTTCCGGTACGACCGCCAAGGAAATAAATCGCTCGCCCAGGAACTTTCGTAAATCATCAATCGTTTCGAGATCGATGCGGTCAATGCGTAAGGTCAGGCGGTGGGTGTCTCCTTCGGAAACCAGCTCGCATTCGAGGGCCCGGACTTTTTTGATGATGTAGTAAAGCTTTTCCAGAAACGTGCGGTAGTCGAACTCAGGACGCATTCGGACGAGCGCTTCGCGAGGGAGCCAGCATCGCTTGTCGCCGGTATACAGGATTTTGAAATTGTTGCGCTTGATTTCGATCACCAGCCCGAACTCCTCGGGGAGATGGAGCTGGTCTCGATAGTACTTCGACCGGCAGTAGACGAAGTCACCGACGTGGATTGGACCTGCCTTCAAGCTTACTTCGCTGTCGCTTGCACCGCGCAGACAAATTGGGGAACGGATTCCAGATCAATGTGCGCATTTGGGCCGCAAGTCGCGCAATTGGAATCGCGATGCAGCTTGAACTGGCGGAACGTCATCTCGAGGGCGTCATAAACCAGGAGCCGTCCCGAGAGCGTCGTGCCGATATTCAACAGGAGTTTGATGACTTCCGTGGCTTGGATCAACCCGATAACGCCCGGAAGTACGCCCAGGACACCGGCCTCATCACAGCTCGGCGCCAACTCGGGCGGCGTCGCCGTTGCGTAGAGGCATCGGAAACAGGGACCCTCATATGGAATGAACGTCGAGGCCTGGCCGTCGAAGCGGAAGATGCTTCCATACACGACGGGCTTCTTCAGAAGGACTGCCGCGTCATTCACCATGTAAGCCGTCGTGAAGTTATCGGATCCGCTGACAATCACATCGTAGTCCTGAATGATATCCAGCACATTCGACGCATCCAGCCGAACTTGATGCATTCGGACTTTCACATCAGGATTGACTTCAAACAGCGTCCGGCGGGCGGAATCCACCTTCGGCATTCCCACGGAGGACGTCCAGTGAAGGATTTGGCGCTGAAGATTCGATTCGTCCACGACATCGTCATCGACAAGACCGATTGTACCCACACCCGATGCCGCAAGGTACACACCGGCCGGGGAGCCAAGTCCGCCTGCGCCCACAAGCAATACCTTACTCTTGAGCAGCTTCAGTTGACCTTTCTCTCCAACTTCGGGGATTCGAAGATGCCGGCTATACCGGGCCCACTGGTCCTTGCCGACTTTTTCCGGAACAACAAAGGGCAGGCCATTGTTTTTCCATTCGCCGAACCCACCGCGCATCGAATATACTCTGGAGTATCCGAGATCCTGGAGCGTCTTTGCGGCCAGCGCCGACCGCACCCCGCCGGCACAATAGACGACGACCGGCTGCTGTCTGTCCGGAAGCAGCTTGTCCGCTTTTACTTCAAGAAAGCCGCGGGGAAGGAAAACGGCCTGGTCGAGATGTCCCTGCTCCCATTCGTCACTCTCTCTTACATCTAAGAGCATAAATCCATTACTTAAGTTGAACTTATCCCTAACTTCATGAACCGATACTTCAGTGATTTGCTTCTTGGCTTGGCTGAGAATCTCTTTAAAGTCGCTCATTGTGACCCTTACTCGATAAATTTAGTCATGTTCAAATGTACACCAACGATGCCCATGCTGTCGATTGTTCTACCTGGCGTAGCCGGTTCCCCCCACTACCACCAGGAATCCCCCTTGCTTCGAAGATCGTCCAGTGCTGCTTGCATTTGCTGATGAATGTCGCGAAGGTGCTCCTCAGAGGCGTCCGGGGGCACCCAAATGGGGCACGCCTTCAGGACGACCGCCCGTGTGAAGGGAAGGGGAACCTGAAATTCGTCCCAGCTCTTCAGTTGAACCTTGTGCTCCATCGAAATATGAAAACAGAAAATGGCGGCGCCGGTTTTCAGAGCGAGCAGGACCGGACCTTGTTTGGCCACATACCGAGGCCCACGAGGGCCATCGATAGTAAACGCCGTGTCGCGGCCGCGACGGATCTCGCGGGCCATTTCCGCGAGGGCTCGAAAGCCCCCTCGCGAGCTTGAACCGCGCGCAGCGCCATACCCGAATCGCTGGATGCATTGGGCAATGGCTTCTCCGTCGTGATTCTTGCTCGTCATGACGACGATGCCGCGATTCCGCCAATAATAGGTCGCGGGAAAAATCCTGCCATGCCAAAAAGTGAAAATCGCGCGATTGCCGGATTTGTAGATCTCGTCCAAGTAGGAATCGCCCACCGACTGCCAGCGCATCGTCCGCCCGACAACGCCAATGACGAAATAGCCGATCCAGCCGATCAACCAGACTTTCACCCGATCGCAGCGACTGAAGACTTCGGATTCCGCACTGTACATTCCGTCGTGTAACTAGCCGCGGATGACGCGGATGACAGAGATCGCGCGCGCCGTCCGCGTCATCCGCGGCTCAAATTTCCTCAAGCAATTTCGCCATTTCTTCGCGGCCTCTGCGATTTCGGATGCCGGTCTTGTGCTGGATCCAGAAACGAGACGCTTCGGCCACGATTCGCTCGTATGACGGGAATCCGATGGATCGGCCGATCTTCTCCGGTTCCACATAGGCTGAACCTTTGTGGAGCACGCGCCCGTTCAGAATCATCACACTTCCAAGCAGGGGCGCGTCAATTGTTACTAGTGTGCTCGACCGGTCCGAGAAAGCCCGCAGTTTTTCGAGAGTGATGACTGAAAGTTCCGTCATCGGGGCCTGTCCGAAAGAATGCATCTCTCATCAGCTCCCAAACGAGACTTGTAACAGCGCCCGAAAGCATAAACAAATTTCGCTGCAGGCCAAACCTTTATTTCTTCCGAAACGTCCAATCCTCCACATTGGTAGATGAAGTGCTCGACCATTAGCGGAGGCCACTATGGTTTGTCCCGGATGCAGAAACGAAAATCACATCGCGTATTCGGTAATCTCTAATGGACTGATTTGCCTGGACTGTAGTTTCGAGTTGGAGATGAACGCCGCGGAGGCTCACGAGATACTTGAAACCCAGGAAGAATTGGTGTGTTGTTAAAGCGTGAAATTGTTACTCTTCAATGTAGACCAGACCTTGATCTATACCGGAGGAGCCGGTTTGCGCGCATTGGATCGCGCTTGCCGGAAGCACCTCGCCGTCGAGAATGCCACGGAGGGAATCAGCGCTCACGGCAAAACAGACCCGGCGATCATTCGTGAAATCCTGCTCGCTCGAGTAGGCAGCGACTCGACGCTCGAAATTCAGCTTCAGTCGATTCTCGAATCCTACCTCTTGTTTCTGCGAGAAGAAGTTCAGTTATCGCCCGGCTATCGGGTGTTGCCCGGAATTGTTGAAATACTTCGGGAGATGTCGGCGCAAACCGGTGTCGTGATTGGTCTCGCCACTGGAAACGTGGAAGTCGGCGCCAGGATTAAGCTTGACCGTGGAAATCTCAACCCATACTTCACGTTCGGCGGTTTCGGTTCAGATTCTGAGAACCGGACGACACTCGTGAAAAAAGCGGCCGACGCGGCAGTCCAGAAGTGCGGCAGCGCGATTGAGCCGGAGGACATCTTCGTCATTGGCGACACGCCGCGGGATATTGAGGCTGGCAAGGACGCGGGCTTCAGAACTGTAGGCGTCGCGACCGGCAATTATTCCCTTGAGCAATTGCGTACGGCCGGAGCCAACATCGCTATTTCCGATTTCCAGCAAGGCCACGATCACTTCCTGCGCTCCGCTTTCATGGAATAAATATCGACGCGCTCCGCTGGCCGTTCATTTTCGGCGCGGACCGCAGCGATTTTTCCAACGACATCCATCCCTTCAACGACACGGCCGAAGACCGTATACGTGCCGTCCAGCGCGGGCTGATCGGCAAGCACAATAAAGAAGGATGTCAACGCGCTGTCGATTTCCTCACCACGGGCCATCGACACAATGCCTGCCTTGTGTTTGATGTCGTTAATCTCGGCTCGGATCTTCAGCACGTATTTCTGCGCCGCCTGGGGGATGGGCTCTTTGCGGGTATTCAGATCGCCCGCCTGAATGACGAATCCGGGTGCCACGCGGTGAAACGCAGAGTTGTCATACGCGCCGAGCGACGTGAGTCTGAGAAAGTGTCGAACGTGATTGGGCGCCTTGTCCGGCAGCATCTCGATCACGATGTTTCCTTGCGAGGTTTCCATCACGACTCGAAATTGCGCAAGCTCGTCCGGCGTTTCCTCGGTGAAGGGCGGCGGCGTTGGCGGTGGAATGCGCCGGACGGTAACCGTCTTGATTTCGATTCGATCCCGGGCAATTTGTTTGTCATCCACGGGCATTGTTGAGATTTTGTCCACGACTTCGAGGCCCTCTACGACATGAGCAAACGCCGTGAACTGGCCCGTGAACTGCGGTTGATCCGTGACACAGATGAAAAACTGGGAGCCGGCGCTGTTTGGCTCGCCTGGAAGCACCGTTGCCACGACTGTTCCTTGCTTGAAAGGCAAATCGCTGATCTCGGGTTTGAGGCCGAGATTGAATCCGCCCGTTCCGTACCTGGCGCGCGCTTGCGGATTTTTCGATTCCGGGTCGCCGCCCTGCACAATGCCATGCGCCACCATGCTGTGGAATGTGGTCCCGACATAGAAGCCCTGGCGCGCCAGTTCGATGAACTTCCGAACGTGATTCGGCGACTGGTCGGGATAAAACTCGATGATGAACCTTCCGGCCGATGTATCGAATTCCGCCTGTAGCTGTTTCGGGTCCTCCTGCTGGAAGAACATTAGCGCGAGAAATAGTAGCGTCATAGTTTCAGTTCCGTCACTGTGCCTGTTTCCGGATCGCCGGCGGTCACAGACCGCCGCTACAGTCAGAATTATCGCGGCCCGAGGCTCTCGTCCTCAGCTTTCATTTTCAGTTGCCGTGCGCGCTCCACGATGCCTTCGAGCCGCTCTTTCCTTTTGCGCTCGGCTTCGACCTTCCGTGTCAGCCTGCGATCTTCGTATTGCTCGATCGATTTGCCGATGGAAAGCAATTGATTGTCGTACAGCCCGATGGCCCGATTGTAGTCATCAATGGCATCGGTGAATTGGCGGTGTTGCACGCGGATCGCGGCTCTCGAAAAATAGGCGTCGGCATTGGCCCGATTCATCCGGAGCACTTTTTCGAACTGCTCCAGCGCGCGTTCCGTTTTGCCCTCGCGAAAAAAAACTGTGCCGAGCGCGTATACCGCTTCGGGAAAATTAAGCACAAATTTCAGAGCTTCTTCATATTCTCTGCGAGCCATTTCCAGGTCGCCGCGCGCAAACCAGATGTTACCGAGATAGTAATGGGCCTCATAACTTGCCGGATTTATTTCGATCGCGTTTTGAAAGGCTCTTTCGGCTTCATCGAATTCGAGTGTCTGCAGGTAATTCAAGCCTAGCCGAAGATGCGCCACTTCGAATCGTGGGTTGCGTTTCAATACAGCCAGGTAGTGTTCTCTGGCGAGTTCGTTTTCTTCGAGGCTGGAGTAGTAGTCACCCAGGAGAATACGGCCTTCGAGGAAATCCGGTGCAAGCTCCACGGCGCGCTTGTAAAGAGGTTCGACATCCTCGTTTTCATCGATCGCAGAGAGCGCTTGGGCCAGCCCGACCCATGAGCGAAAATGCCTCGGGCTCCGCTCAAGCGCGCGATCGAAAGCACGGCGCGCCTCGGCGTAGTCCGCTTTCACGAGCCAATAATTTCCAAGCTCATACTGAACCACCGCCAGTGCCGGTGCGATTTCGGCAGCTTTTAGAATCGAGTTTTCCTGCTGCCTCGTTGTGGGATTCATTTTCCATCGTACAAGCCAGTTGAATGGATTTTCCGGTTCGATTCCGATGGCCTGATCGATCTTCCCCAGCCCGGCGCGGTCCCGGCTCGGACCGAAATCGTCGAGCGATCGAAACGCATCCAGGCGGAGGCTGAACGCGCTTCCGGGCGCGCACTGCGGATCCGCACCGCGTTCCAACGAAGGCCGGAAGTCTTCCGAATTCAGTTTTTGTTCAAGGGCCAGAAAAAGGTTTGCTTCTGCCAGGTGCAAGCGATATTCGCAATCGGCAGGCGATAACTCCGACGCGCGCTGAAAGTGTTCGATGGCGCGCGCGTATCCGTCCGGCGTGAACTCGTGAAGGGCCGCGAGACCCTGATGGAATTCCGCTCGGTCTAGAGCAGTCGATGGGGCGATCACGAGCCGTTTTGAATTTGTGCAGGCGATAAGTGTGAGACACAGAAAGAAAATGAGCAGCCCCATTCCGAACCGTCCGAAATCGCTAGCCATAAGTGACGCTAATTCTATAGCAATTGTGAGCCGCGGCGGAGAGCGTCGGTGCCGAACCTTTGTTTGATTTCATCGACAGTGTGGCCGAGCTTTTCTTTCCCGTTGGAATAAGCGAACAGCGGCAGTTGTTCCGGGTCCTCACCATCGCGATGAAGGTCGCCGGCGGAGACACCGATCAAACGAATCTTCTGCGTCAGAGGGAATTGCGAGAAAAGCGCCCGGGCGATCTGGGCGAGTTCCTCGCCGGTCTGGATTCGTTTATCCAGTGACTGCTGTTTGGTGTGCGTGGAGAAGCTCGAATAGCGCAGCTTCAGCGTGACTTTGCGAGCGCGATAGCCGTCTTTCCGAAGCCGCTCCGCGACGTGATCCGACAGTTCGAGAATTGTTCGAAGCAGAAGTTCGCGGTCATCGGTGTCTTCGTCGAATGTCGTCTCGCTGCCAATCGATTTGGCCTCCCAGTTCGGCACGACCGGCCGATTGTCCTTCCCTCGCGACAAGTGAAACAGATGCTCCCCGAGGCTGCCGAGAGATCGAATCAGCGACTCGCGCGATGCGGCCGTGAGCTGGCCGATCGTGTGGAACCCCATTTCACGAAGACGCTGCTCGGTCTTTGGTCCGACGCCCCAAAGTCTGGAGATCGGAAGTCCGTGAAGGAACTCTTGAATGTCTTTTTCCTGGACCACCACCAGGCCGTCCGGTTTCCTCAGATCGGATGCAATTTTCGCAAGAAACTTGTTGGGAGCCAGTCCGACCGAAGCCGTCAAGCCTGTTGTTTGATGGATCTCCTTCTTGATGGAGAGCGCGATCTGATCCGGCCTTCCGAGCAGCGCAGCAGAGCCGGTAATGTCGAGGAATGCTTCATCGATGCTGACTGGCTCGACGAGATCCGTGTATCGGCGGAAAACTTCCATCACGTGCGCGGATACTTCTACGTAGCGCTTCATACGAGGGCGCACATAAACGCCCTCCGGACAAAGCTTCCATGCGCGGCTGATGGGAAGAGCCGACCGCACGCCAAACGTCCGGGCTTCATACGAACATGCAGCCACAACTCCGCGTCCCTTACCGCCCTTCGGATCGGCGCCGACAATCACCGGTTTGCCTTTGTATTCGGGATGGTCGAGTTGCTCGATGGATGCGTAAAAAGCATCCATGTCCACATGGAGAATTGAGCGCATAGGAAATTCGAAATTCGAATTTCGAACTTTAAATGTGATACATCAACTGCCGTTGATTCATGCGCGTGCGGCGGACCAGCTCTTCGAATGTGATGTTATTAAGGATGGAGCCGATGGCGCGATCCACTTCTGTCCAGATCGGTCTGAAGTGGCAGGTTGTCGGTTTGCCGCAATCATCGCCAAGGTTGCCGGTCTGCAAGCAGGAGAGCTGAACGAAGGGCCCACTCATGCTCCGGATCACTTCGCCGACGGTGATCTGGCTCGGATGCCGGGTCAATACATAACCGCCTTCAGTACCTCGCTTGCTCCGGACAACGTCGACCCGTTTCAGGATTTGCATGATCTGAAATAGGAACTTCATCGGAATGCCCTGACGTTGCGCGATGTCCTGCACGCGAACGGGCGCCTCGCTGTCGTAATTCAGTGCCAGTTCCAGCACCGCCGAACATGCATATTCATCCTTTGCCGAAACCTTCATACGAACTAGATTTAACCTTCCACCCGACAATAGCGCAGCCCCCCCGCGAAGTACAGGGCGAATCGTTGGATCGGAAAAGGAAGGAAAGGGACCCAATCTGTCACTGCAGGCGAGGAAGCTAGGGAGGACAAAGAGGTCCAAAATCTGGTAAAAGGACAACCCGGGGAATACGCGCAGGTGTTGAAACTTCGACGTATCGAACTTATTGGCTTCAAGTCTTTTTCCGACAAGGGCGAAATTGTCGTCAACGAATCCGGCGTAACCGCAATCGTTGGGCCGAACGGGTGCGGCAAAAGCAACGTTTCCGACGCGATCGCATGGGTTCTGGGCGAGCAAAGCGCGAAGTCGCTCCGCGGTGAGAAGATGGAAGATGTCATTTTCAATGGGACCCGGAGCCGGGCTCCAATGGGAATGGCCGAAGTGACCATTACGCTGTCGGAAGCGGAGCCCACTCACCACAATGAAACCGGCAACGGAAACGGTAACGGAAACGGGCAGCGCAGTGCGCCTGCCAGTCCCCGAGATGTTGTGGTCCAGCGCCGGCTCTACAGGTCCGGCGAAAGTCTCTACCTGATCGACGGAAGGCCCTGCCGGCTGCGCGACATTCAAGACATCTTTTTAGGTACCGGACTCGGTCCTAACAGCTACGCGATTATCGAGCAGGGGCGGGTCGGACAGTTACTGAGCTCGAAGCCTTCGGATCGACGGGCTCTGATCGAAGAAGCCGCCGGCGTTACCAAATTCAAAGCCAAACGCAAGCTGGCGGAATCACGCCTGGAAGCAGCCAGACAGAATCTCTCCCGCGTGAACGATATCCTGGCCGAAGTGGATCGGCAGCGCAATTCGCTCAAGCGGCAGGCGGGGAAGGCGCGACGCCACATCGAACTGCGGAACCGGCTGCGCGTGGTCTTGTCTGCGGTTTTTTCGACGCGCGCCGAGATGTTGATTGACCAGCAGGAGAACGTCGAGATCGGTCTCGCTTTGATTGGAGGCGAAGGCAAGAGGCTCGAGCAGGAAATCGAACGGCTCAACAGTCTTGTTCATCAGAGGCGAGCCGATGTTGGGATCGCCGAGCGCAAGCTGGAAGAAAGCCGGGAGCGACGTTCGGAAGTGGAGCTGGAGCACGAGAAATCGATTCAGCGCAGCGAACGGCTCCAGGATCAGATACAAGGCCTCGAGGAACGCAAGACGGCCCTGGCGGGGGAGAAGAAGCGTGCGTTGGAAGACCTCGCGCGGAATAACAGGGAGCGCGCCGCGAAAGGCGGTCAACTGTCGGCGATTGATTCGGAGAAGCAGATTGTTGAGAGCGATATCCAGCAAGTGACCGCTTCCCTTTCGAATCTTGCCGAGTCGAGCAACTCGGAAGAACGTGCGATCGAGCAGCTTCGCGGCCAGCAGTTCGAAACGGTCGGGCACGAGGCAAGAATCCGCAATCAGGTTTCAAGCTGCAAAGAGTTGGTCGGCCGCATTCGAGCGCATGTCGAGCGCCTGGAACGCGAAGAGGCAGCGGCGCGAACTCAGGTTTCGGATGTGGAGATTCAATTGAATGCTGCTCGTGAGGAACACTCGGGTCAGCAGGCCGGCTTCGGTCAAATGAAGAATCAGTTGCACGCGGCGGAAGAGACATATTCCAAATACAAGGTGGGGCATGCCGATGCGCTGCAGATTGCAGCCGAAGCTAAGGCGCAGGAAGAAAGCCTCCGGCATCGTCTCCAGACGATTGGTGAGTTAGCCGTTCAGCGCGCTTACAGCACAGAATGCGTTCAGCGATTTTTTAATCATACTCGCAGTCTGGATTGGTCGCCGTTGGGCATACTTGCCGACTTCACTGAAGTCGAGCCGGAGTATGAGTCTCTCGTAGAAGATTTCCTCAGGCGGGAACTCCAGTACGTAGTCGTTGAAGACCGCGCCGAGGCTGAACGCGCTCTCGCCGTCGTGAAGGACGTCAGCAAAGGGCGCCTGGACTGCCTGGTGCGGAATGGCAGTACTGGGCCCGAGCCTCCCATTGCAATAGAAGGCGCAACACCGCTGAGTAGTGTGATCCGATTTGAC
The DNA here is from genome assembly GCA_003222815.1 of Acidobacteriota bacterium. Classification (GTDB taxonomy): domain Bacteria; phylum Acidobacteriota; class Terriglobia; order 20CM-2-55-15; family 20CM-2-55-15; genus 20CM-2-55-15. The sequence goes on from QHXC01000384.1 coordinate 42,230, forward strand.
GATCGGGTACGCCATTTCAGCGAATACATACGCGACACCTACATCGTGGATAACGTCGACCGGGCGTGGGAATTATCGGAGCGCTATCCGAAGTTGGTGTTCATTGGCCGTACGGGTGAGGTGGTGCGCGGACATGTGGTGAGTTGGGGTGAACAGGAGGCGCATGGCCCCCTCTCTCTTAAGCGGGAAATCCGTGAACTGGATCGCAAGATGTCGATGGCCGTACGGCGCATGGCAACGCTTCAGGAGTACGTTCTTGGATTGGATCAGCTTGTCCAAGAGAGTGAGTCGCTGAAAGCACGTCTGTTGCTGGAGCTCCAGGAAGCCGAGAAAGCGATTCTCAACTCCGACCATCGCGTGCGCTCGCTCACCGCGGATTTTGATCGCGCCGAGCAGAGGCTTGAGCTCGTGGAGATCGCGGCCAGAACGGCTGCTGTCGAGGAGGAAATTCAGTCACGATCCCAGCGCAGCGAGCAACTGCGCGTCCAAACCGACTTTTTGCGCCGTGATTTTGCCGGGCTGCAGTCCCAGCTTGCCGTGCTCGAAGAGAGACGCTCGACGGTGGCGAGAGAACTCGGCGTTCTTGGCGAGCAGGCTGCCGATCTTGAAGCGCGTGCAAACCACGCCGAAACGCGGATGCAACAGTCTATCGAACAACAGGAGCAGACGCGTGAAACGATTCGAGCTCTGGAACAGACGCGCGGCGAGCTTGTTCAGGAGCGCGCTCGGCTCGATGAAGCCATCGTTCAGGCTACCGCATCACTCGAGCAACTCCGCGGTGAGCTTCACGAAGCGGAAAGCAGGTGGGACGAGGTGCGCGGCCTTCTAGATTCCTGGAAAGATCGGCACAACGTTCTTGAAATCGAAAAGGCGCAGGTGGATTCCGATCTCAAGCATCTCAGTGAGACCTGCATCAACGAGCTGAACGAAACCATCGAATCGGTCTGTCTGAACTTCTTCGAAGCTTTGCCTCCGGGAGAGCTCGAAATTCGCGAGCAGGAATTTCGAGACCTGCGCGACAAAATCGACTCGATGGGCGCGGTCAACATGATGGCTGTTGAGGAATATCAGGAAGCTGAGGACAGGTTCCAGTTCCTCACGTCTCAGCGTCAGGATCTGCTCGATTCGATTCGAGACACCACGCAGGCCATTGAAGAGATCGACGCGGTGTGCCGGCGGCAGTTCAAGGAAGCTTTCGACGCAATCAACGCCGGTTTCACACAATCGTTCGTGCACCTCTTCGGCGGCGGCCATGGCGAACTGCGATTGCTCGAGGGGGCTGAAGAAGCCGGCGCTGGAGTCGAGATCGTTGCGCAGCCGCCCGGCAAGAGACTTCAAAACGTCCTGTTGTTGTCCGGTGGAGAAAAAGCGCTCACGGCGCTTGCGCTGCTGATTGCGTTGTTCCGCTACAAGCCAAGTCCGTTCTGTGTGCTGGATGAAGTAGACGCGCCGCTGGATGACGCCAACGTCGACCGCTTCGCGCAAATGGTGCGCGACATGAGCTCCGAGACGCAGTTCATCGTCATCACGCACAGCAAGCGTACGATGGAGACTGCCTCGACTCTTTATGGCGTCACGATGGAAGAACCCGGAATTTCGAAAATCGTTTCGGTAAGATTGAACTAGCCATGGGGATCAAATGCCAATGACTTTGCTACAAACCGACCTTTCGGGATTGAAGCTCCACGCTCGTGGAAAGGTTCGTGACATCTACGATCTCGGCGAGCACTTTCTCATCGTTGCGACCGACAGACTTTCCGCTTTCGACGTGGTCCTGCCCACGCCCATTCCCAGCAAGGGTAAAGTTCTGACGCAGATGTCGGCGTTCTGGTTTGACTTTTTCAAAGAATTCGTTCCGAACCACGTCGTTTCAACAAAGGTCGATCGATATCCGAGGGAGTTGCACCAGTTCCGCGATCAGCTCGAAGGCCGATCCATGCTGGTCAAGAAGGCGAAGGTTTTTCCCGTCGAATGCGTCGCCCGAGGATTTCTCACTGGATCGGGTCTGAAGGATTACCTGAAGACAGGTCAGGTGTGTGGCATTTCTTTGCCTGCCGGGTTGCGCGAGTCCGATCGGTTGTCCCAACCGATCTTCACGCCGGCCACGAAA
>QHXC01000576.1 GCA_003222815.1 Acidobacteriota bacterium
AAGGCGCTGTCCGGGACCGCGCCCGCGTCCCAAATCATGGTTCCCTTCGGATGCGCCACCAAGAAGCACGGAACGGACATATAGTTCGTGGCCAGTTCTTCTTTCTTGAGCTGGTAGGGTGACGTGTCGGGAATATTCAAGCTGCCGCAATCGAACACGTACAACCGCGCGGACTTCGGAGGCTGTGCTTTACGCTGTTGCCCCATCCCCGAAGCCGCGGCAACCAGAATTGCGAGCATCATCGCAAGAAGCACGCGACACCATCTGGAATCAATTTTGTAGTTCGTCATCACTGCTCCTGGAGTTTACACCGACATTAATATACTGCGGCGCAGCAAAAGATGCACTTAGCCTCGTAGAGGGATCAGGGCCACGTCAAAGTCGAAGTTCACGGTTTTCCTCGACTGTGGTGGGCAGAACCTGAGCGGCGAATCCGAAAGCAATGGCAACACGCCAGTGGTAACCTGTTCGGAAGTGAAGGGCAATATCCAATGGCTGAAACGGCTGACTAGAGACTTTTGGAGGGAAGAGATGAATCGAGGGCTTGTGCTCGGGATACTGATCGCGGTGGGAAGTCTGTCGCTGGTGGTTTCCGGATTCCAGGGACCGCCGGCAGGGCCGTCAGCGGCAGCGCTGTCAGCCACCAAAATTCAATCCGCAGTTCGGCAGCGTGAAGGCCAACCTGCAGGCCGTTTACGACGAACTGAAGAAGTAGGGTGGCTCAGATCCAACAACTATTTCATCGGTGAATAGTCAGTCGCGCTCATGAAGACATTGTCGACCTGCACGTTTACCTGTATCGCGGTTCGCGCTTTCACCCACTCCGGATCGGCCTGGAAGGCCGCCCATGCCGCGTCTCTGGCTGCGCCATCCTTATATGCGAGCAGGTAGACCAGAGTGTCGCGCTTTGCGACAGGTTGCCAGTAGCCAATGATAGACATGCCGTGCTTCTTGAATAGCGCGGTCGTGTGATCGCGAAACCGCGAGTGCAGGAGATCGAGCGAACTTCCCTCGCGCACGGTGTAGGTCCGCAGCTCGAAGCAGCGGGAATCCTTAGCGACGTTCTTGATCTCGGCCGGTAGATTCGGTCCACATGGCGGCGTCACTGCCGCCCCCCCGCCACGTTGCCCAGCAGGGGCATTTTGGGCCACAGCAACAGCGATGGCCAAACCGAAGATAACGCCTAGAAACAGAGCGGACACGGCAAACGTCGTTCGTTTTTCCATTTCTTCTCCTTAAGACGGCTATGCTACACCAATTCGTTTCCATAAATACCGGAACGAACGCGGGCTGAAGCCCGCGACTACATGCTTGCCGAAACAATGTCACACCACCGTAATTCTGAGTCAGAGCCCTTCGCTATGAGATCATCACCTTCCGCGGTTGCTGCGAGTTATCTTCGAGGAACGATTTCTTGTTTTCCAAGTCCTCTGCGGTCGGCTGCACCTTCCCATTGACGTCGGTGACTCGCGAGACGAGCGTGTGCTCCCCTGACGTGGCGCCGTTCCAGACGTAGGTGAACAGCTTCCAGGAATACTTTCCGCTGGTGGAAGGATCCATCGTCGCAGTTTGCCAAGGGCCGTCATCCACGCGGACTTCGACCGACTTCAACGGCGTCCCGTCGTTCAGCACCACGCCGAGGACCTTGTGCCGGTCGCCTTCACGGGTGACACGCGCAATGAACGACTTCAACTGCATGTGGGTAACCGCAGTCTCTTTCCACTTCATCTCTCCGTCGATCATTTCGCCCTTCAATGTGCGGTACCAACGCGCTTGAAATTTGCCGAGGTACTGATCTTCCTGCACGTGGATCTGGGAGAGCCACTTGACATTGGCCACGCCGTACCATCCCGGCACGATCAGTCGCAGCGGGGAACCTTGATGACGCGTGAGCGGTTCGCTGTTTAGCGCGTAGGCCAGGAACGGTTCCGACGACATCGCCTTCTCGCGTGGCAGGCTCCGGCCGAACTGTTGCTCCAACTTGAATTTCTGCGTGCGCCACTCGATTTCCTCTTCGCCGTGATCGGCGCCGAAGAAGACGAACTCCCGCGCGGACGCTTTCACACCAGCAGAATCGAGAACCGTTTTTAGCGGGACCCCGGTCCAGCGGCCGTTTCCGGACAGACCCTGCAGCGGACGACGATTGCCGGAGCACTCGAAACCGGCCACGAGCTCCGCTCTGCCCATCTTCCGGAGCTCCTCCAGCGAGAGCGACTTTGGCCGCTCCACCAGTCCCGAGACCTTGAGACGAAAGGTGGCCAGGTCGACTTCAGGATGGCCGTAATGCTGTGTCGTGAAGAACTGATCCTTTGGTGTGAACGGACCGTCGATCTTGCGGATATCGAGGATTCGCCGGTCGGCGCTGGGTGTCAGATTCATATTCTCGGGCAAGTCGGTAAAGGGCACCAGCGTCTCACTTTGCGCGAGAGCCGGGAGCGCCCATTCCGGGACACCGAAGACACTCAGTCCCGCTAGTGCCAGGCCTCCCTTGAGCATTTCCCGACGCGTGCTCTGATTGGTCATGTTCGGCTCCTTTCTCACAGCGACTCATTGTTTGGACAGTCCTGGAGAGAATAGCGTCGATTCTTATCACGAACCGCGATTTCACGTCTATCCCAATCGGACCGCAACCAAAATCTGAGCCGCGAATTGCGCGAATGACGCGAATGGGCCGCCCGCAATTACTGGAATGTGGGCGATTCTGTGCGGCCCATTCGCGCAATTCGCGGCAAAAAAATCTTCGCAAAAATCCAAAAAACCCGCCATTAGTAGTAGTACG
>QHXC01000577.1 GCA_003222815.1 Acidobacteriota bacterium
ATCACATCGGCTTCGAGATCAGGAACCTCGAAGCGTTCACAAAGAAACTGGAAGCGGACGGCATCAAGCTTGACCGTCCCTATACCAAGGTCCCCGCGCTCGGCATCGCGATCGCGTTCATCAAGGATCCCTGGGGCACGAACATCGAGATGACCGAAGGCCTCGACGCGATCCAATAGAGAGCCACGAATAACGATGCGAAACGAAGAATTCTCAAGGCCCAGAGTTTCAGACCCACTACTTGATGACGAGGATCATGTATCCGTAGTCCCGGCAACGATCAGCCGGGGGCTTCGATTCATCTTTTCAAACTGATGAATCACTTGCTCAGAGGCACCTTGCGTCGCAACTCGTCGAAGGAATTTTGCAGGAACACGACAGTGTGCTCGGCGACGGCCCATGGCCAACGCTCGACGGTGCGTGTCTGCACGACTACAGTCGAAGCCGTGGTCGTTTGAAGGAGGCCACTGGGGAATTCATGAATTTTCGCAACCGTTACCTTGTAATCGCTATCCGAACATTGCTAGGCCTCATCATGCTGGCAAGCGGCATAAGCGGGTTGCTGATGGGCAACTCAACGCAAGGCGTGCCAGAGCAAATGGTAGCCTTCACGCAGGTCTTCTGGGCTTCAGGCATCTTCCAGATGGTCAAGGTTACTGAGATCGCTGCAGGCTTCATGTTGGTGTTTGGAATCTTCCCCGCGTTAGCAACATTGTTTCTTGCGCCAGATGTGGTAGGAATCGTTATAGTCAACGCGCGCTTGATGCCTTCATTCTTGTGGCTTGGCGGAATTGTCTTTCTGCTGACCGCATACCTGGGCTACGCGTACTGGGACAAGTACAAGTCAATCTTCACACGCACTTAGCACGGACTTCTATTGATGGCGGCTACCGGCGCGCAGCAACCACAACGCCACGCACGTTTATTTCTTCATCTCGGGATTTCAGTTTTGTAAAAGAGTGATCGGCGCAGCCCCATCGTTGAGTTGGCGAATGGTCGCCCAGCATTTACCTACCGCGACTCTCAGTTGTCGTATTACCGCCACGACCGGACAGCGCGGGCAATCATAAGTTTTCTTCCGGAACCTGGGTAACCTTTTGCGCGTATATTGGTTCTTAACCTCGCGGAGGTGATCGTGATTGCCGACATCCATTTCGGACTAAAGCAACTCTGGAAGCATCGCGGCTATGCCGCGACGGCGATACTCACATTGGCCGTGTGCATTGGCGCGAATGCGGCGATCTTCACGATTGTGAATTCGGTGCTTCTTAAGCCGCTGCCTGTTCCAGATTCCGGCCGCATTCTGCTGATGTCGAATCAGTACCCGAACGCAGGAACCGGCATCACCCCCTTTACGAACAGCGGTGTGCCGGATTACTACGATCGCCTTCGCGATACGACCGTGTATGAAGAGCAGGCGATGTACAACGGCACGAATCAGGCGTTCGAGATCAACGGCTCACCCGAACTCATCCGCGGAATGGCAGCGACTCCCTCTCTCTTCCGCCTTCTGCATGTACCGCCGGCTTACGGTCGCATCTTTGACGATAGCGAAGGTGAGATCGGCAATGAGCAAAAGGTCATCCTTAGTTATCCGCTGTGGCAGCAGCTCTATGGCAGCAATGCCGGCGTCGTCGGTCAGCAGGTTCGCCTATCCGGCCGGCCATTCACGATCGTCGGCGTGATGCCGAAAGGGTTCGAGTTTGCCGATTCCGAAGCCCGGTTCTGGATACCGCTTGCGTTCACCGCCCAACAAAAGTCGGATGACTTCAGGCATAGCAACAGCTGGTACAACATCGGCCGGTTGAAGCCGGACGCGACGATCGAGCAGGCTCAGGAGCAGGTCAACGCGATCAACGCCGCCAACTTTGAGAGATTTTCGCAGTTCAAACAACTCCTCGTCAACGCAGGCTTCCACACTAGAGTTGAACGCCTGCAAGACGTCCTGGTTCGCGGCGTTCGGCCGACGCTGTATCTGCTCTGGGGAGGCGCCGCCTTCGTCCTTCTGATCGGCGCCGTGAATCTCGTGAATGTCGCGCTGGCGAGATCGAACCTGCGCGCGAAGGAACTCACGACGCGGCTTGCGCTCGGCGCCGGCCGCGCGCAAGTCGCACGGCAATTGATCATCGAGAGTTTGTTGCTGTCGCTTTCCGCGGGCGCGGCGGGAATCGCCGTCGGTTATGGAATATTGCGAGCTCTCGACGTCATCGGTTTGGAACGAATCCCGCGCGCGCATGAAATCCACATGGATTTCATGGTTATTGCGGCGGCTCTCGCTGTGGCAACAGTGGCTGGTTGGCTGATTGGGCTCGTACCGGCCGTCCACCTTTTCAAAGTGAACCTCAGCACCGCGCTTCGTGAAGAGAGCCGAACCGGCATAGGCGGCCGAAAGACGCAGGCGCTCCGCCGCGTGCTTGTTGTCACTCAGGTGGCTTTTGCTTTCGTATTGCTGATCGGCTCAGGACTGCTGCTGGGGAGCTTTCGTAATCTGCTCGCCGTTGATCCGGGCTTCAAAACCGAAGGCATTATTACGGCCACCATCGGAATGCCGCGAGTCCGTTACCCAGCGGATAAGGATGTCGTCCAGTTCACGGATCGGGTTCTGCGGACGGTTCGCGCCGTTCCCGGCGTGGCCGCGGCCGGCGGGACAACCATCATTCCACTGGGCGGTAATCACAGCGACAGCGTCATCTTGGCTGAGGGCTATCAGATGAAGCCGGAAGAATCGCTCGTGTCCCCGATGCAG
>QHXC01000385.1:0-3215 GCA_003222815.1 Acidobacteriota bacterium
AGATGTTAATGGTATTGGGTATGGTGGGATCGGATACGCGACGGACCTTAAGGCGTTATCCATTGCGAAGGATGCGGCGTCAGAACCGGTCGCTCCGACCATGGAGAACGCGCTGAGCAACAAATACCCTCTGAGCCGGTTCCTCTACTGGTACACTGCAGGCGCTCCGGCGGGCACGATCAAAGACCTGGTGGATTGGGTTCTCGGACCGCAAGGTCAGAATACTGTAAAAGATGTCGGGTTCTATCCGCTTAAAGGCGACGCGCAAACCCAATGAAGGGGAACTCACGAATTGGGGCGGAAAATGGGGTCGGGAAAATGGAGTCTGCCCCCTCCCGCCATGCGGACAATACTGCGGCCGATGATCCAGCTACCGAGGGTCAGACCCCATTTTCCCGACCCCTTTTTCCGCCCCAATCCGCAGTCCGAAATAGAATCGACCGGCTTGGCGAACTCTTCATTTCGGCTGTCGCGTTCGTCGTCATCGCGATTATTTTCCTCATCTTCATCTATGTCGCGCGCGAGGCCGCACCGCTCGCGTGGCGCACAATTGACGGGATCTCGATCTGGAGTCCCCTTCAGACACCGTACACGTGGCAGCCCGTTGGCGGAGTTCCCAAATTCAACATCCTTCCGCTAATTGTCGGAACACTCAAGGTGACACTGATCGCCATGTTGTTGGCGACCCCATTGGCATTGGCCGCTGCGCTCTACACGGCGGAGTTTGCGCCGCCATCGTTGCGGGAGTGGATCAAGCCGGCTGTCGAGGTGCTAGCTGGAATTCCGTCCGTAGTTATCGGGTTTTTCGTCCTGATTGTGCTGGCATCGTGGCTTCAGGATGCTTTTGGTTTCCAGTTTCGGCTTAACGCGTTGAGCGCCGGGATCGGTCTGGCTTTCGCCGTCATTCCACTGATCTATACGGTGAGCGAAGATGCGTTGACGTCGGTGCCGAAGCTTTACCGCGAGGCTTCGCTTGCTCTTGGAGCCTCGAAACCACAGACGGCGGTTCGTGTTGTGCTTCCCGCAGCGAGCCCCGGCATCTTCGCGGCGCTTGTTCTTGGATTCGGGCGGGCGATCGGCGAGACGATGATCGTTTTGTTGGCTTCCGGCAATGCATCCATGTTGTCGTTATCGCCGTTCGTCCCGGTGCGGACGTTATCCGCCACGATTGCCTCCGAGCTGGGAGAAGTCGTTTTTGGCGGCGGTCATTATCGGGTGTTGTTCCTCATCGGCGTTGTCTTGTTCCTGATCACCTCATTACTCAACTGGATCGGCGCCAGGTACAACCGCCGGCTCCGGCAGAGGCTCTCCGGTGCCGCATGAGAAGAATGGTTGACCGCACGTTCGTCGCAATGACCCTCGCTGCCACGCTCGTCATCCTGGCGATGATCGCAATTATCCTTGGCAACGTCGTCATTCACGGCAGGGACCGGCTGAGTTGGGAGTTCCTGACGGCAGCACCGGAGCAGGGAATGATGGCGGGCGGGATCTTTCCCGCGATCTATGGAACAGTGCTACTGGTATTTCTCATGTCGATCGTCGCCGTTCCGTTCGGGGTGCTCGTCGCCATTTATTTTGCTGAATACGCTCGAGCGGAATCTCGTCTCTATCGCTGGACTCGCATGGCGGTGAACAATCTCGCAGGTGTTCCTTCAATCGTCTTCGGTTTGTTCGGACTTGGTTTCTTCATCCAGACGATCGGACACGGAATCGATCAGGTCTTATATCCGGGTTATCTTGTGTACGGCCAACCTTCAGTTCTTTGGGCTGCAATGACGATGGCAGTGCTGACGTTGCCTGTAGTCATCATCACCGTCGAAGAAACGATGCGCGCCGTTCCCCAGGAGTACCGTGAAGCAAGCCTCGCTTTAGGCGCGACGCGATTGCAAACAATCTTACGCGTCATCCTGCCACAGGCCTGGTCCGGAGTGATGACAGGCGCTATACTCGCCATCAGCCGCGGCGCCGGAGAAGTGGCTCCGGTGCTCTTTACGGGGGCCGCGTATTTTCTTCCGCAACTTCCGACGCGGGCGAATGAGCAGTTCATGCATCTCGGGTATCACATTTACGCAATGTCGACACAATCTCCGGATGTCGAAGCGACGAAACCCATTCTCTATTCGACGGTGTTCGTGCTGCTGGTCTTGACCTTCCTGCTCAATCTCACAGCCATTCTTATCAGGAACCGCATGCGGCGATGGACGACCAGATAAAGATCAGTGTCAAAAGTGCTAATTTCTTTTACGGTTCTCAGCAAGCGCTTCATGAGGTGAACATTTCGATTCGCCGGTGCTTCGTTACCGCGCTTATCGGCCCATCCGGATGCGGGAAGTCGACGTTCCTGCGCGCGCTGAATCGAATGAACGATCTCATTCCAGGCACCCGGTTGGAAGGCCGCGTGGAGCTCGACGGGCAGGACGTGTATTCGAGCTCGATGGATGTGATCCAGCTCCGCCGCCGTGTTGGGATGATCTTCCAGCGCTCGAATCCCTTTCCCATGTCGATTTATGAAAACGTCGCATATGGCCCGCGCGTGAATGGACTCATGAAAAATCGTGCCGAACTGGATGTGACCGTGGAGAAGACGCTACGGAGCGCCGCTCTATGGGACGAAGTGAAAGATCGGTTGGCGCGTTCGGCAATGTCGCTTTCGGGAGGACAGCAGCAACGGCTGTGCATTGCCCGCGCTCTCGCCGTTGAGCCGGAAGTGCTGTTGATGGATGAACCCGCCTCCGCCCTCGATCCCATTTCAACAGCCAAAGTTGAGGAGCTGATTTACGAGTTGAAGCGGACCTACACTATAGTTATCGTTACTCACAATATGCAGCAGGCGGCGCGAGTGTCCGATGAAACGGGGTTCTTTTTGAACGGACGGCTGGTAGAATTCGCGGAGACCAAGAAGTTGTTCACAGCGCCGGCGAAGCGGGAGACGGAGGACTACATTACGGGAAGGTTCGGATGATGGGAGAGGGTGTTAGGAGTCCGAATGCCTGAACGAGAGCACACAAGTAAGCACTACGAGCAATTACTGCGACTTCTCAAAGACAAGCTTCTGCTCATGAGTCATCAGGCCGAGCAGATGATTGCCGACGCCATGCGGGCACTTAGCGAACGCCGGCCGAGTCTTGCCGAAGAGGTGATCAGCAGAGACGATACATTGGATCAGCTCGAGGTCGAGATCGATACGCTCTGCTATGAGATACTCGCTCTAGAGC
>QHXC01000385.1:3279-15217 GCA_003222815.1 Acidobacteriota bacterium
GCATTGCCGATCATGTCCGAATCGGCTCAGCGGATTCTGAAGGAAAGTCTCGATGCCTTTGTGAATTCCGACGCCGATCTTGCGGAAAAAGTCGTTAAGCAGGATAAGGACATCGACGATCAGTACGAGCAGATCTTCCGAGAGTTACTGACCTATATGATCGAGGACACCCGCAACATCTCGCGGGCTATCAAGCTGATATTCATTGCCAAGAGTTTGGAACGCGTTGGCGATCACGCTTCGAATATCGCTGAGATGGTAGTGTTCATGGTGAAAGGTCAGGATATCCGGCATGGAACGCGTGCTGATCGTAGATGACGATCCAGACATTCTTCACCTGGTAAGTTATAACCTCAAACAAGCCGGGTTTGAGGCGATTACCGCCGATACGGGCCGCAAGGCTCTCGAAACCATTCAAAGGCGGCCTCCCGATCTCGTCATTCTTGATCTGATGCTGCCCGACGTGGATGGCATGGAAGTTTGCCGGATGCTGCGCGGCCACGAGAGCTCCCGCCTGATACCGATCATCATGCTTACCGCTCGCGGTGAGGAAATCGACCGTGTCGTCGGTTTCGAGCTTGGCGCCGACGACTACGTGATGAAACCCTTCAGTCCCCGGGAACTCGTGTTGCGCGTCAAATCAATCCTGCGCCGCACACATGCCGATCGCACCGAGATGCTTCGATTGGGAAAGATCCAACTTTATCCCGAGCGGAGGCAATGCTTTGTCGGCAAGGATCAGATCGCCCTGACTGTCAAAGAATTCGACCTCCTATACGAACTCATGCGTGCCCGCGGGAATGTGTTGACCCGTGAGAACCTGATGGATCAAGTGTGGGGCTATCATGGCGAAGCAACATCGCGTACGTTGGACACGCACGTCCGTCGTCTGCGTGAGAAACTTGGCTCCCAAGGTGCCTATGTGGAAACTGTCCGTGGGGTGGGCTTCCGCATGGCCAGTCCGTCTGAGGAATAAGCTTGGGATCGTACAATGACGTTCCGACTTCATTCACGTCTTGTCCTTTGGAATCTCGTTGTGATCGGATTGATGGCCACAACACTCGGGTACCTCCTCAGCTACTCCATCCGCGAGGATATCGACCGTCAAATCGAAGAGCAGCTCAGGTCGCAGAGCGCTCTGGCCGTTGCTTACGTTGAATCTGGCGGCAAGGGGAGATCATTTGACGAAGTAGCAGATGAATTAGGAAGGCTTCTCAATGTGCGCGTCACGGTCATTGCTTACGATGGACGCGTGCTGGGAGATTCCAGTCTCAATGTTGCGGAGATCTCTATGGTCGAGAATCACTCGGCACGCCCGGAAGTTCGGGAAGCAATGCAACGCGGAACAGGTGTAGCTATCCGTTACAGCGCGTCCGTCCGGATGGAATTCATTTATGTGGCTCGCCGAGCAAATGATTATGTGCTGAGGCTGGCCACCCCGTTATCCGCCGTCGACGCTCTTGTTTCTGAACTCATGGTGCGTCTCGCTGTTGCAGTTCTCATTGCAGCCGGCATGACGCTGATTTTTGGCTATCTCATTCGCGGTTTGATTTCGTCTCCTCTTCACAAAATGGCGGTTGCAGCGCGAAAGCTTGCCGCAGGTGATTTGCAGCATCGGCTGCCGATCAGTGGCGAGGAGGAAATTGCGGCGCTTGGAAACTCGCTGAATACGATGGCGGAGAACTTGAGTGCGAGGATGCAGGAGTTGAGCGAAGGCAAGCAGCGCTTAGAGTTGATCGTCGGTGCGATGAGCGAAGGCGTCATGGTGCTTGACAGTGCCGGGCGGATCGCGTTGACCAACCGGTCGGTTCGTGACGTTCTTGAAACCGACCGCGATTTAGTCGGAAAGACGCCGCTTGAAGTATTGCGCCGCCCTGAGATCGATAACGTGGTTCGCAATGTGCTGGCCGGCGGTCCTGCGGAAATGGTCGAGCTGATGACCAGTAGCGGCCGGATACTCCAGGCCAACGTCGCGCCGGTTGCGAATGCCTGGCGAGTGGTGGACGCGGTGGTCATCGTCTTTCACGATCTGACAAACATCCGGCGCACGGAGCGGATGCGGCGTGATTTTGTCGCCAATGTGTCGCACGAATTCAAGACGCCGCTCACTTCCATACGGGGATATGCGGAGACGTTGCTATCGGGAGCGCTTGATTATCGCAAAACTGCTACCGACTTCGTTCGAACGATCGAACGCAATGCCGAACACCTGGAAGCGCTTGTAAGCGATCTCCTGACGCTCGCCCGCATCGAAGCCGAGTTGCCGGCCACGAAGGAAACAGTGGACATCAAGCTCATCGTTGATGAACAAATTTCCTGTCGGCGCTCTGTTCTTGCCGCGCGCGGAATCCGGGTCTTAGGTGAGTGCGAGTCCGCCAAAATTCAGGCCGATCGTGGACGCCTTTCAATGGCCATATCCAATCTCATTGACAATGCGATTATGTACAACAAGCCGGGGGGAGAAATTCGCATCACGGGCCGGCGCGAGAACGGAGCGTTTCAACTCGATATCTTCGACACGGGTGAGGGCATCGCTGCCGAGGAACTAAAGCGGATTTTTGAACGGTTCTATCGCGTGGACAAAGCGCGCTCCCGGGAATCCGGAGGAACGGGCCTGGGTTTGTCCATCGTGAAGCACGCGATTGAAAGCCAGGGTGGAACCGTGAGCGTCTCGAGCAAACTCGGTTCGGGCTCGACGTTCACGTTGCGTGTGCCGGTCTAGAACTCGTACGATGGAGGAAACGTAACGGAGGATTCTTTATGCCCAACCCAATTCCAGACGATTTTCGGGATCTCTTCGAGAAGAAGGCTTTCGCGCAGCTGGCTACGGTGATGAAGGATGGAACTCCGCAAGTCACCCCCGTCTGGTGCGACTTTGATGGAACTCACGTGCGCATCAATACCGCCAAGGGCCGCATCAAGGACAAGAATATGCGGCGGAACCCCCATGTGGCCTTCAGCATCCAGGATCCCGACAACCCATACCGGTTTCTTTCTGTGCGGGGCGAAGTCGTGGAGATCAACGAAAAAGAAGCCGACAAACACATTGACACGCTCGCCAAGAAATACATTGGTCAGGATACGTATCCGTTTCGCCGGCCCGGAGAAGTCCGCGTCCTGTATAAGGTCCGCCCCGACAAGGTACATACGATGGAGCGCCGCTAGGCTGGCAGCGCATCGTTAGAGAATTTCAGGCAGGCGACCAGTACTGCCACAGTGAGGAGAACTACCGCCGCAAAATCGAAACCGAGTACTTGAAGCAGGCGCTGAGCCGCCGATCCGGGCGTGAACGGCTGAATGAGCACCAGCGCGGTTGAAATGTAGATGAGGACGCGCACGGACCGTTTAGTCAGAAGAGATCCGGCTATCAAGGCTGGCCATAATAAAACCGCTAATGCGTATTTCTGCGTGAATGGTTCGAGAAGGGCCAGGAAACAGAAGGCGAGTCCATGCTCGAGCCAACCCTGGGTGTGGCGCCGCCGAGCAGCTATTCCCAGTAACCCGATGTACGCGACCGCTGCAACGATGAGCCAGACGGCGCGCACCAGTTCAGGATCCAGCGCGGCGAAGTGGATCTGCTGGTAATTCGAATCCGGGACCTGTGAGTAATCGATAACCGTCAGATAGCGCATCAGCACTCCACGCAACGATTGATTCGGGAACCAGACTTCGCTGCTGCCGAGCTGAGTCTGCCACTCCTGGGAGAACCACTGTCCAAGCAAATTGAGATTGCCCCGAAAACCGAAGTAGAAGGATGGGAGCAGGGCCAGCAATGCGACAAAACCCAACGTGCGCGAGACGACTTTCCAGTCACGTCTCGCAGCAAGATGAGGCACAAAGAAAATCGGCCAGACCTTCACGCTGATCGCCAGCGCCAGGCTACCGGCAGATAGAGCCGGCCGTTCACGCGCGAGCAAGAGACTTGCTGCGGTTAGCGCAAAGACGAAGAACTGCGCATTACCGTATCGAAACTCTTCGATGAGGTAAGGAATAATCAAGAGACAGGTTGAGAGGAAAAAGGGGAAATTTGGGGGACAGACTCCGATTTCTTGGGTTGCAGAAATCGGAGTCTGTCCCCCAAATTTCCCCTTTAGCCGCTTAAGCATCGCGCGCAGCAGCTCGACCAGCACCATCATCTTCAGAATCACCCACACGGCCGCACCCCATCCAAGTGGAAGCGCAGCCAACGGAGCAAACAGCAGAAGAAAAAACGGCGGGTAACGATAGTGCATCGGCCAACCCAGACCGCTGGTCGGGCCATAGACCGGGCGCGTCCCGTCGAAGACTCCGCGCGCCCCGTAGTGATACACGCGGAAGTCCATGGGGTGCGATGAGGTGTAATAAGCCAGACCTGTAGCTATGGTCAATATCCCAACAGCCAGTAAAAATTGGCGCGATTTTAGGCGGCGGTTCTTTGTGTCCATGCTTTTGATTACAGCCCACCAAGTCTAGCAGGCTTGGTCAGCTACATCTGATATCATCGTTTCGCCAATGCTCGACTGGACAGATCGAACGCTTATCACCCAGGAGGACCTCCGCACCGCATCGATCGGTGCAAGCTTGCGCATCAGTGAACGTGCGCTGGTAACGCCTCTCGCCGCAGACCTGGCGCGCGAACGTCATATCCGCCTGGAGCGAGTTCCTGCAGCGGCGATGGATGACCTGCGGCCCCGGCCGAAGATCGCAATCGGCGCCGATCACGGTGGGTTTGAAATGAAGGAAGCCCTGAAGGGCGTCCTCAATGAGCTTGGTTTTGCCTATCAGGACTTGGGCACGCACTCGACCGAGCCTGTGGACTATCCGGACTTTGCTCACGCTGTGGCGCTCTCTGTCTCCCGACGAAGCTGCGATCTAGGAATTATGATCGACGGCGCCGGCATCGGTTCATGCATGGTTGCCAACAAGGTGCCGGGTGTACGCGCAGCCATGTGCTACGACGAGGCTTCAGCGCGCAACAGTCGCGAACACAATGGCGCCAACGTGCTTACACTGGGCGGCAAGATGATCTCGAATGAGAAGATGCGGGAGGTTGTGCGCATCTGGCTTTCAACCGGCCTTACTGAAGAGCGTCATCGCCGCCGCGTCGCCAAGATCGACGCGCTACTTTAGAAAAGTTCAAAATTCATGGGGAGGGAACATGCTTGGCAACGCGAAATACATCACATTGGAAGCGGCGCAGATGATGGCGGCCGCCGGCGAAGCAGAGGCCCGCAAGAACAATTGGAACGTGGCCATTGCCATCCTGGATGGGGGCGCTAATCTCATTCTGTTTCAAAAGATGGACGATACGCAACTCGGCAGCATTGACGTCGCCATTGGGAAAGCTAGAACAGCCGTGAACTTCAAACGTCCTACGAAAGCTATCGAGGAACTCATCGCGGGAGGCCGCGCCGGTTTTTTGGCGCTGGAAGGGGTTACGCCTCTGCAGGGCGGACTGCCCGTTATCGTGGACGGCAAAGCAATTGGAGCTGTAGGTGTGAGCGGAGTCCTCTCGGCTCAAGACGAGCAGGTCGCCCAAGCCGCCATCAATGCTCTGGGATAGGAAACGCGGCTGCTGTTCTTGCCTTAATTCTCCGCGAGGGTGAGGTCTTCACCTAGCTGCAATCGGATCTCTTGGCCGGCTTTCAACGTGAGGTCTCGAAGTGCCGGACCACTGCGGTTGCCCGCGATGACGAAGCCTGTCAGTGTTCCGCCAATTACCCCAGCGACGCGGCCGCTGCGTCCTCCAATCAGACCGCCGGCGACGGCTCCGATACCCATATACAGGGCATAGCGATCGTTGCGTTTTGGCGCTGCGGCACCGAAGGAATTCGTGATCCAGGTCGTCATGCGCCGGCCGTCGGGGAACAGAATTTCGCGAAAGACCAGCCGGACGCGTCCCTCGTTTGCTCGCGTTGCGGGTTGAATGGTTTCAACTCGTCCCTGCAAGCGGCTTCCGCTAGGCACGATGATTTTGTCGGTCGCACGAACCGGTCTTGTGAGAACCGCAACGACTCCGTCACCCACTTCTGAGCGGGCAGTCCTCACCGGAGTCTCCAGCTTTGCCCTGAGAGACGTGCCGGCCGGAACAGTCGCGGATTGCGCCAAAAGCAGCCCGGCCGTGCCCATGTGGATAGCAACAAGGAGTCGAATAGGAGACTTAAGCCACATATCAGAGCCATCAGGTATACCACAGTAACGATCGCCGCGAATTGCGCCAATTATGCAACAAACAATTCGCGTGGTTTGCAAAATTCGCAGCCATCTACTCAGAACCGGAAGCCAACCCCCAGCCCTGGCTGAAAATTGTGAACTGTGCCGAGACGCACAGACTCATAAAAAATGACCGTATCGCCCAAATCGACGCGGACTGCGGTGCGCCGCGAAGGATAATATTCGAGGATTCCGCCAAGGTCCACTGTGAAAAAGGTTTTCCGATTCAGCCTCGGATCGAAATGGGCGCCGCCAAAATGCCAGATTCCGGCGCGTGTCTTTCCAAAAACTCCAAACCGATTTGAACGGAAACCACTCTTGATCCCAGACAGAGCGCTCATCGCTCCGAGATTCCCGAAGTATGTGATTTCCGCATCGAGTGAAGTACTCTTTGCGAAATCGAAGAGTAGGCGACCCCCGACTCCGAGCGGTGTTTCATCAAGCTTATGGAGATGAGTTCCCGTGAGTTGAATACCGATCTCCAAAGGAATGGATTGACTGTGCAACGGGAAGGAGCAGAAAAGCCACAGCACGGCAAAGCCGCGGGAAAAATGGGGACAGACTCCCAATTTTTGCAACCCAAAAAATTGGGAGTCTGTCCCCATTTTTCCTCCGTCCCTAAATTCGCGGCCGATTCGATGCTACGAGTTTGCTACAGGATCAGGTGATCCGTCGACTTATAGCTGAGTCCAAGTGTGATGATTTTCTGAAGCAGTTGCGCGTAGCTCAAGCCGCAGTGGGCGGCGGAGTCCGCGAAGTCTTCGTTCTTGGCGATCTGAGGATTCGGATTTGCTTCGAGCAGGTAGAACTCGCCGTCATTCGTCAGCCGGTAGTCCATTCGTGCGTAGCCGCTCAGGCTCAGGTGCCGATAAATGCGCTTCGAGAGGTGTTCAATCTTTCGTTGCAACTCGGGCGGAAGGTCGGCGGGCTTGGTGACAAGACCAACCTTCCTTTGGTAGTCCGGATTCCATTTGAGCCTGCCGGTGGCGATATTCAAAGCCCCATCCGGCAGATTGGTAATGACCAACTCCCAGGGCGTGTAGGTTTGCAGTTTTCGATTACCGATAACGCTCACGTAGATCTCACGGCCTTCGATGAACTGTTCCGCGATGGCGTGGCTTGAGGTTTGGCGATGAATGAATTCGACACGCTCGGCGAGTCTTTCATTATCGTTGACAACGGAGGCTTGAGAAATGCCAACCGAGCCTTCTTCGACAACCGATTTCACCAGGAGTGGAAACTTCAGGCGCCCCGGCCGCACCACTTTTTGCCCCATGGCGAAGACAGCGAATCCCGGCACCGCGATTCGATGGTAAGAGAGAATCTTTTTTGTGAGGGCTTTGTCATGCGCGAGCGTCAGGCCGCGAGGGTTGCATCCCGTGTAGGACTGCTTCAACAGCTCGAGATAACTGACCACATGCTGGTCAAAGAGTGCGTGGCCGTCGAAGTCTTCAAGAAGATTAAACGCAATATGCGGTTTGTTTTCTTCGCGAGCGTTTGAAATGACGGCGAGATCGCTTTGGAGGCCCACCGGGTATACCTCATGGCCCATGGACTTGAGGGTGGTGATGACGTCGTACTCCGTCCTCCAGGGTTGTTTCTCTTTCTCGACTCCTTCGTCGAGCTTCTCCGGCGGCATCAGCTCCTGACTGAGCAGCACCAGAATTCGGAGTTTGGTTTTCGCTTTGAATCTCACAACGGAATTCGGTGATAGCCGGTACGCAAGACTTGCATGACCTGCATGGTGAGCGTCACGATACTCAGCTGCCGCGTCTCTTGATCCGGAAGCGCGACACGAAGGTTGAGCTCGCGGCACCGGACGATCATGTGCCTCACAATGTGGTTGATCGTGTAATGGTGCACGCCGGTTCCGCGGGCGACGATGTCGCAAATATCGCGTCGGATCTGCCGGAGGAATTGAGCTGCGGTCGGAAGAGAACGGTGACGCGGTTCGGCGGAGAAAATCCGGTAAAGGTTACGTTCGTAGAAAGCCGGCCAGTGAATCGTGTAATGAGCGCGTTTCTTTTGATAATGTTCGCGCAACGTCTTCGTCAGTGCGGGCAGAGCATCAACCTCGCGTCGTGAACTGCGCAAGAGCGGCCTTCCGGCAAGTTCGCCCATGAGATGGTCGACATACTCCAGTTTGCGCATTGCGCCCCAGCCCTCATACTGACGCCGCCATCCTCCAGCTTTGAGCCAGACGGCAAAGGTCTCGGCAAAATCTTCTGCAGGATGCGCCTGCGCGTACCACGCATCGAGGTTGAAGACGTAATCGCGGCTTCCCGGCTGCGGTTGGTACCACTCCGGGTAAGGAACCCGGTAGGAACCGAACGTGTCCGTCCATGTGCGGCGGGAGTGGAGCCGGTACGCATTGTCCATCGCATGTCCTGCTTCGTGCCGCAAAATTCGCATACACTCGCTTTCACTCGCCCCCTCCACCTCCAGCATCTGCAATCGCTCCAGCTTCATGAGCCGCGGATGCACCAGGTAGAAAGGAATCGCGAAACCCGCGACACCGTCCGGAGTAAACCATTCTTCCGACAGCCAGATGTGCGGCCGGAAGTCCAGGGAACGCGCGTCGAGCTCGCGATAAAGCTTCTCAATACGTTGTTCTAAACGGGTGCCGCGAATTCGCAAAGGAAGATCGCATAGGCGTAATTCGAGCAGTTGCCGGTCGGTGAGGCGATCGAGTAGGGTGCTCACGGCTTCATTTTAATGGTGTTTGGTTGTTTCCGAACGACCCAAGTCCTTGTCCAGTGCCTGTTTCGAATAGATACACGTCTTCCCGCCACCGGCCCTTCCCCGGCCTCGAACCAAAAGAATTACGCGCATCGTTGTGAAATCTCTGATTTAATTGTGGCTCGTCGGTAAAAGATTTGTTGTGCGGTTATGGCTTGGTACTTGCGAAGAGGGGGCAGTGCCGTGAACGTCAGGTGTCTCTTCTTAAAGTGGAATCCGGCCTCCTTAATTTATGAAGTTCTTCAAGTTATTGCCAATCGGAATTCTCAGCAGCGTATTTTTGAATGCCTGCAGCACGGCGCCAGAGGAGGCGGCAGTAGCCGATCGTTCGGGCCGCGGAAGTCGACCTGCCAATCCAGTGCGTCAGGTTATGACAAGGACAGCGACCGAGAAGCCGGTCGAACAGTTGGTCGTCGTCACCGGAACGTTGGCGGCCGAGCAGGAAATTGTTCTGGGGATGAAAATCGCCGGTCGTTTGGCGGAAGTCCAGGTTGACTTGGGGAGTCCCGTTCGAAAAGATGAACCCATTGCGCGGCTCGACACAACGGATTTCCAGCTTCGGGTTCGCCAGGCAGAAGCCGCGTTGCAGCAGGCTCGAGTTCGACTTGGCCTACCTCCGAATTCCGAGAACGAGAACGTAGAACTGGAGAACACCTCGGTTGTGAGGCAGGCGCGTGCCGAGATGGACGCGGCTCGTGCCCGTCAGGACCGGGCCATGCAACTCTCCGATAAAGGTCTGCTGCCAGAGGCCGACCTCGATAGCGCCATGTCAGGCTATAAGGTGGCCGAAGCGCGATATGAAGACTCGCTGGAGGAGGTGCGAAATCGGCAGGCCGTTCTCGCCCAACGGAAATCAGAAATTGAGCTGGCGCTCCAACAACGCGCTGACGCCGTACTCTACGCTCCGATTGGCGGGATGGTGCAGCAACGACATGCCAATGCCGGCCAGTACGTGGCTGCCGGTACGCCAATCGTGACCATCGTGCAGATGCACCCGCTACGCTTGAGAACGGCTGTTCCCGAGCGTGAAGCTCGGAACATCCGCGCCGGCCTGCCGGTCCGTGTGACCGTCGAAGGTGCGCCAGGGGTCCACGCGGGGCAGGTCGCGCGCATGAGCCCTTCCTTTGACGAAGCGAATCGAACGTTGCTGGTGGAGACCGAAGTGTCCAATACCGCCGGCGTCTTGCGTCCCGGCGCATTTGCACGTGCTGAGATTGTTGTCTCTGCAGGACAGCGCGCCCTTATCGTGCCGCCATCCGCATTGGCGACATTCGCCGGCATCGATCGGGTCTTTACGGTGAAAGGCGGCAAGGCGGCTGAACGGCGAGTCCAAACCGGCCGGCGGACGGATGAGGGAGTCGAGATTCTCGAGGGCATCTTGGCTGGTGAGCAGGTCGTAGAGAATCCGGGGAACCTGACTGACGGCGAGAACGTCGCCGTGAAGCAGTGAAATCTTAGGCATAACATGCAAAGGCTGGCTCAACTCTGTATACGTCTTCCGGTATTCGCTTCGATGATCGTGCTCTCCATTGTCGTCATCGGCGTGGCGAGCTACTTTCAATTGGACATCGATAAACATCCTGAAGTCGAACTGCCGACAGTGTCGGTCCGCATCAACCTGCCGGGCGCCTCGCCGGAAGAGGTCGAAGTTTCCATAACGCAAGTGATCGAGGAAGCTGTAAACACCGTTGAAGGTATTTCGGAGTTGCGGTCGAACTCGGGGCAGGGTACGTCGATCGTTGTCGCGACGTTCAACCTGAACCGGGACATCGAGACGGCATCGCAGGACGTCCGGGATCGCGTGTCCGCAGCACTCCGCTTGCTCCCTCCTGATGCGCAGCCTCCAGTTATTTCCAAATTCAACAGTGATCAATCTCCCTCATTGTCGATTGCGCTTGTGAGCGCCCGGCCATTGCGCGAATTGACAGAACTGGCAGATAAAGTCATCAAAGAACAAATCGAGCACAGCCCGGGCGTAGGCGAAGTCAAGATCAACGGCGCTTTGGAGCGAGCGATCAATGTTTGGGTCGATCCTGACAGACTGGCTGCCTATCAACTGCCGATCAATGCCGTGCACGACGCCATCGTGCGGCAGAACGCCGACGTGCCCGGCGGAAACGTTACTTCAGGCATGGGCGCGCCTGTTCGCATTCGCGACGTCGGTTGGGCAGAGGATGGTACGAAGGAGCAGCGCAGTTCAGCGCGATTAAACGGAAAACCAACGGTTACACTCGAGATCCGGCGGCAGTCCGGCGCCAACACCGTGGAGGTCATCAACGGTGTAAAGAAGAGCCTGGCGCAGATTTTGTCGCAGCTTCCGCCCGACGTGAACCTGCAGATCATTGAAGATCAGTCGGGCTTCATTTATGCGGCGCTCCATGAAATCAACACACATTTGATAGTAGGCAGCATTCTGGCGAGTCTTGTTGTCTTTCTCTTTATGCGCAACTGGCGAGCGATGGTGATCGCGGCCGTGGCGATTCCGTCGTCGTTGATTGCAGCTTTCGGTGTAATGTGGGCACTGCATTTCACATTGAATAGCGTGACAATGCTGGCTCTGGTCTTGATGGTCGGAATTGTTATCGACGATGCCCTCGTTGTGCTCGAAAATACCTTTCGATTCCTCGAAGAGAAAAGAATGCCCCCCTTTGAGGCTGCTCGCGCCGCTACGGCCGACATCGGGCATGCCGTACTTGCCACAACATTGAGCTTGGTTGTGATTTTCGTGCCGGTCTCTTTCATGTCGAGCATCGCGGGACGGTTCCTGTATCAGTTCGGAATCACGGCGGCGGCGGCGGTCCTGGTGAGCCTTCTCGTTTCGTTCACGCTCACCCCAATGATGTGTGCGCGAATGCTGCGCGTTTCGAATTTCGGTACGCTCGGGCATGGGGCGCGTTCTCGTCAGGGGTTCTATCGCTGGATCGATGCGGGATATATGGCGAGCCTGAAGTTCTCCATAAAGCATCGCTTCGCGGTCGCGCTAGCTGGATTGGCAGTGATGGCGCTT
>QHXC01000578.1 GCA_003222815.1 Acidobacteriota bacterium
GCGCTCCGCGTCAGCTCGGCGTTTGTATTCGATTCAAGGCTTCCAACCGGACGCGGCGGTCCGAGCCAATGCGTCGAGACTCCATCTTGCCCTTCGAGAAGCTGAGTCAGGGAGCGGCTCGAAATACTGAGCATGTTGGTAGCTTCGTGGGTTGTTAGGTCCGCGTCAACCGGAACGAGCGTGACGGCATTGCCCCGCGCCATCTCCTCAAGAGTGCGCTCAAGTATCCGCACAGCGGAAGCC
Source organism: Acidobacteriota bacterium (assembly GCA_003222815.1). Classification (GTDB taxonomy): domain Bacteria; phylum Acidobacteriota; class Terriglobia; order 20CM-2-55-15; family 20CM-2-55-15; genus 20CM-2-55-15. The sequence goes on from QHXC01000578.1 coordinate 244, forward strand.
GGCAGATTGAGCGTTTCCTCGCGGAAAGGATCATTCACGATATACAACTGCAGAGGATCGAGTAAGTGTTTTTGCTAACATAGGCCGGCTCAGGCGGAACGACTATGCGTTACGACGAATTTCGTGATCGTCTCCAGGATGCGCTGCGCGGCACAGGGCTGTTCTTGCAGCATGCCGGTCTCCCATCGGAGACAATGGACCTCGCCGCCGCGAGCCGCCGTTGGGAGGCTTACATCCGGCAGCCTTCGTCACAGAATTCTGAGCCGTTTCACATCTCGGCGAAGGTAACCTTCGAGTGGGATCCGATAAACGCGGCACGAGGGTACACGTGCGAGGAAGATCTCCTTACCGAACTTCTCGGGAGAAAACAGAGATATCCGAAGACGCGGCAGCGGTGGACGCGCGTCGATCTCGCGCTGCGCGCTACGCTTCCCTTTGGCTCCACGACTCTGATGCCGGACTGGCAGGTCTTCGGTGCTTGGACAACCTCCGTGGGGGAGAAACTCGACAGGCTGCTCGCGGAGTCCCAGCAGCGCGAAGGCCGAATCGTGGCAATCACGGGCGGTCGGGACGAAGTCACCATCGAAGCTCACAGCAGTCCCGACGGGATGCTGTGCCTCAGAGGCGTCGCCGCCTCGGGTTTCCGGATCGTTCGGATACCGCGCGTATGGGATGATCCAGCCCGTCAGACAACGGAGAAGGATAGCGACAAAGAATTGGCGCAACTCGCTGCGAGCTTCAGGGAGGCGATCGACGAATGGAACAAGAGTGTTGCCGAACTCGCGAGATGGATTCGTTACTCGCCGCCTCCGCCGGGGACGAAACCGGCTGAGCCCTGGTTCGAGGATGAAAACGAAGACCCAGAGACAATTCACTGAGGTGGACGTTTTTGGACGGCTGGGAGACTGTCATTGAAATTCATAGAGGTGGAGTACAACCGGGATCTGAAGCCGCTCGAAACGGTACTGTCAGGAGTGAAGCGACCGGGCGATTTCTTCGTTAGCGGAGCCATCGAGATTCCGTTGCCGAAGGTGGAAGTCGAGGGAGCAGGGACGCTGTCGTTTCCGATACCTGAGGCACAGATTGCGGCGCTCGTACAGCGGGCAGAGCGCGCCCCATACGGGAGAGGAGACAAAACCATCGTTGATACGTCCGTGCGGAAGGTCTGGCAGATCGCCCCGGGCAAAGTCCGGATCGGCGGAAAGTCTTGGGCCGCGACCTTCGAGACCATCCTTGCGAAAGTGAGCGCCGGTCTGGGATGCGAGGGCGTGGGCGTTTCGGCTGAGCTTTACAAGCTGCTGGTGTACGACCGTGACGGCTTTTTCCTTCCCCATCGGGATACGGAGAAGACGGATGGGATGGTCGGCACGCTGGTGGTCACGTTGGCGTCGGCGCATCGCGGCGGCGAACTGCGGATTCGGCACGCAGGCCGTGAAGTCACCGTGGATACCAGCGCCGTCGATTTCTCGGAGCTTTCTTACGTGGCATTCTATGCCGACTGCGAACACGAGGCCCTGCCTGTCCGGGACGGCAATCGTGTTTGCCTCGTGTATAACCTCGTTCAGGAGCGCAGCAAGGGAAGAGGCAAGACTCTCAAGGCTCCGGAGTACGAATCCCAGATCTCGGAAGCCACCTCGATCCTTAATGAATTTCTCAGAGCATCGGATGCTCCGGCGAAGATCGCATGGCTTTTGGAACATCAGTACAGTCCGGCAGGCCTTTCGTTTTCCGCGTTGAAAGGCGCCGACGCGGCGAAGGCCGGAGTCCTTGTGCAGGCGGCGGCGCGCGTGCAATGCGCTGCACACCTGGGAATCGTTCACATTGGCGAATCCGGTGCTGCCGAACCGGACTACGATGAGTACTCCTACGGACGGCGCTCGAGCCGCTACCGGGACTACGAGGATGACGAAGACCCGGAAACAGAAGACGAGGACGATGAAGGCGCCGATTTCACGACCGTTACAGTCGATGACTCTTGGCAATACATCGACGAATGGCGAGACACCCGCGATCTCGCCATAGAGTTCGGTCCTATTCCTCTTGCGGATGGCGAGTTGCTTCCAGAAGGCGCACTCGACGAGGAGCCTCCCGATAACAAGCGGCTGACGGAAGCCTCAGGCAACGAAGGCGCATCCTACGAGCGGTCGTACCATCGAGTGGCGCTCGTCCTCTGGCGCCGGGATCGATATGCGGAAGTCCTGCTGCAGGCCGGAGTCGTTGCGGCATTACCTTACTTGAAGCAGTTGACCTCGGGTGGAAAGGGATCGCGGTCTGAAGCACTCGCTCTCGCGGAACGGATGGTGGAGGCGTGGCAAGGTGATTCGCGACGATGGAACGGCTACTTCAGCGGTGGACGTCGGCCAGAGTCATCTCACCGGATCGAGATGATCGCCGCGCTCGGCAAGCTGAAGGCGGTCGGTCTGCTGGAGAGGTTCATCGCAGATACCGTTACTCCGTCGTATGACGGCTTAGAAACCGCGGCGTTGATTTCTTCAGTTGATGTGCTGGGCGACACGAAGGCTGCAATGCTTTTCTCTGGTTTGATCTCGGTACGGATGCCGAATCGTCCCAACGAATGTGCAGAGCTCCTGCTGGCTCTGACCGAAGATGCCTCACGCTGTTTTCCGGAAGTCGCGGGATCTGTCATTGCAGGCCTCGATCGGATTGGTATCCGGAATCCGAAGTTACAGCCTGACGACTGGGAACCGGAAGAGCGCCGCCGTCCGCTCGGCCCCCAGTTTCTTGTGAATCTGCTGGGGGCCCTGCGGCGTTTCAAGAAAGCGACTCTTT
>QHXC01000579.1 GCA_003222815.1 Acidobacteriota bacterium
GTAGTGGCGCTGATGCCGTGTAAAACTGCAGCGATAATTTAGGGAGGTGCACTGGTGGTGAAAGTCCAAAAAGCTTGGTTCCTGATTGCCGTGCTCGTGGCGGTTGTGTCCGTGTTTATGAACGCGCCGGAATCGGTTGCCCAAACCGTTGCGGGAAGAATAATCGGTACGATCCGGGATTCGCAGGGGGCGGTGATCCCGGGGGCGACGGTGTCCGCCAAGAGCCTGGAGACGGGAGCGGAGCGGACAACAGTGTCGGATGATTCCGGCGGGTTTAACATTACCAGCGTTCCGGCAGGATCTTATGAAGTGACTGCCTCCCTTGCCGGCTTTCAGAAAGAAGTGCGCAGCGGTGTGACACTGACGGTTGGGGCGGCTCTGCGCGTGGACTTCACTTTGAAGGTCGGAGCGCTGCAGCAGGAAGAGGTCGTGGTTACCGGGGAAGCGCCACAGGTGGATACCACCACCTCGACCATGTCGGGGCTGGTGTCCGAGACAACCATCCGCGAACTTCCGCTGAATGGACGCGACTGGCTGCAACTGGGGGCGTTGCAGTCCGGAGTCCTCATTGGACTGAGCAAGAACCCGGATCTCGGCGAAAACGTCACCCACGGGGGCGGTATGTTTATGTCGATTTCGGGGGGACGTCCCACCTCGAATGTGTTCATGGTGGACGGTCTGGTCATCAATGATCACGCCAACAAGAGCCCGGGAAGCGCGCTCGGCGTCAACCTCGGTGTCGATGCGATACGGGAGTTCTCCATCCTGACCAGCACCTATTCGGCCGAGTTCGGAAGGAGCTCCGGCGGGGTGATCAATGCCATCACCAAGGGGGGCACCAACGCGATTCATGGCACGGGTTTCTATTTCGGCCGCAACAGTGCCCTGGATGCGCGAAACTTTTTCGATCAAGGCCTCCCGCCGTTTCGCCGGCATCAGTTCGGAGGCGCAGTCGGTGGTCCGATCAAAACAGACAAGCTGTTCTTTTTCGGCAACTACGAAGGATTACGGCAATTCTTGAGCGAATCGCTTTCCTCCTACACGCTTTCGCCCAATGCCCGGAACGGCATCCTCGCCTCCGGAGCTACTGTCAGGATTGATCCCAAGGTCGCACCGTATCTCGCCTTATTCCCTGTTGCGAACGGCCGGATCAATGGAGACAGTGCGAAGTACGTATTTGGAGCCGGACAATTGGGAATCGAGAATTATGCGGTTGGCAGAATGGATTTTCTGTCCAGCGCCAGCACGACGATCTACGGCACGTATGTGTTCGATACGTCGCACTCCACCACTCCCGACGCCTACAACAATAGAATGATTGGCGATCGAGGACGCCACCAGAGGTTCACACTGAGCATGCAGCACGTCTTCAGTCCGGCGCTGCTCAACACGATCAATGTGGGACTTTCACGAGCGGTGGGAACGGGGAACATCGATGCCCAAGCGAACCGGCCGGCGGTGACCGATAAGTCGCTCGGTTTCTTCCCCGGCCAAAATGCCGGCTCGCTCTCGATTGCTGAACTCCAAGTTCCTACGAATACACCGGGCGGCCTCGGCTCCACGGGAGGCGACAGCCTTTGGTACACGTCGCCCCAATTCAACGACAACCTGACGTGGGTGAAGGGACGCCACAATATCCGGACCGGATTCAGCGTCGAGGCCATTCGCGATAATATCGACGTCGGACATAACCCTCTCGGCGACTGGTCGTTCAATTCCATCCAGGACTTTCTGACAGGCGTGCCTTCGCTGTTCGGTAGCGCCGTACCGGGCAAGGGGGCTTACCGGGGCGTGCGCGAGAAGATTTTCGGCTTGTACGTCCAGGATGACCTCCGGGTACGCTCCAATCTCACCTTGAACCTCGGAGTGCGTTACGAACCGGCGACTGTGATGAGTGAGGCAAACGGCCTAACAACCAATCTCCGCAACCTGACAGATGCGCAGATTACCAGCCGCCAACCCATGTACCAGAACCCAACGCTGCGGAATTTTATTCCTCGGGTCGGCCTCGCGTGGGACCCGACAGGCACCGGCAAAATGTCGGTTCGCGCCGGCTTCGGAATGTTCAATGTTCTCCCGCTGCCGAACCTGCTCAGTGGAAATCTCAACCACACGGTTCCATTTTACTTGAACGCTACTGTGCCGAAGCCGGCACCTTCAGCCTTCCCCAATCAAGTCCAGCTCAGCTTTGACCAGGGATCCGGCTACTACATGCAGGGGGATCCGCCTCAGGCGTACAAACTGCAATGGAACTTGAACGTCGAGCGGCAGATCACGCGTGGCCTGAGCATCTCGGCCGGATATGTTGGCTCCCGGGGTGTCCACCTTCCGCTCCGCTATGGCGATCTGAACCTGGTGCCGCCGTTCTTGGTCAAGAACGCTCCAGATGGACACCTGCTCTTCCCGACGGGAACACCCCAGAGAGTGAATCCAAACTTCCCGCTGATCCCCGCCACGTTATGGAATGGCTATTCTGTCTATCACTCGGCGCAACTCAACGTCACACAGCGATTCACTCACGGATTTACTTTTCAGGGAGTCTATGTGTGGTCGAAAAATATCGATGTCGGCT
>QHXC01000580.1 GCA_003222815.1 Acidobacteriota bacterium
TTCTCGGTCGCTCCGATATGCTTGTCCTTAATGATACCCGCGTGATCCGGGCACGGATCTACGGGAGCCTGGAAAGAGCCGGCGGAACCAGCCGGAAAGTGGAGGTGTTTTTCGCGGCCCCCGTAGGTGAAGGCGCATGGGAAGTGATGTGCCGTCCGGGAAAGCGGATCCGGCCCGGCGATCGCTTCGTGTGTGGTGAGGGCGAATTCAAAGGAGTTTTTGGCGAGTCTCGAAACGATGGACTGCGGCTCCTCGAGTTCGGATCATCAATACCGGTGGAAGACTTGCTCGAACGTCACGGACATGTTCCGCTCCCGCCATATATCGATAGGGAGGACACGGCGGCCGACGCCGCCGATTATCAGACCGTCTATGCGAGTGTGCCCGGGGCCGTGGCGGCGCCAACAGCAGGCCTGCACTTCACCGAATCGACGTTCGACGCGCTCCAGTCACGAGGCGTGGAGATCCTGAAGATTACCTTGCATGTGGGCATCGGTACATTCATTCCGGTGCGCACGGAAGATCCCGCGAAACATGCGCTCAAGCCCGAGCGCTTCGAAGTGACGGAAGCGACGGCATCCCGTCTCAATGCCGCCCGGGAAGCGGGCCGGCGGATCGTCGCGGCAGGAACGACGACCACGCGGACACTGGAATATGTGGTCCAGCGGTATGGACGGTTGGAGGCACAAACGGGCGAAACCGACCTTTTCATTGTGCCTGGACATGACTTCAAAGTGGTGAATGCTTTGCTCACAAATTTCCATCTGCCGCGCTCGACATTGCTCATGCTGGTGTCGGCTTTCACGTCGCGCGAGGCCATTCTGCGGGCGTACCGGCATGCGGTCCAGGAGCGATACCGGTTTTACAGCTATGGGGACTGTATGCTGATCTTGTGATCGCGCCACGGTGAACTTTCACTGCCGGCGCGGGTTTCAGCCGGTGCTGGAGTTCAGGAATTTGGTGGTCCGTTCCGCGCCGGATGGTGTTAGCCCCTCGCGCAAGTTGACAGCCTACCTGTTTTCGATATAATGCCCGACGGTTAAACTTCGTGGCGTGTTGTAGTTGGAGAAAAGTGAGACCGAAAAAAATCGGTGGCCTGTAGTCCCGTCAGCGGTCCTCTTTTCATGTTGCGAGTTTGGCCGATACAGCGTTTACAATAAGGAGTCGGACGGTAATGAGCAAAGAGACAGGCAAGGTAAAGTGGTTCAACAACAAAAAGGGATTTGGTTTCATCGAGAGGGCTGCAGGCGGGGATGTGTTTGTCCATTATTCGGCCATCGTGAGCGACGGATACAAGACCCTGAAGGAAGGCGACAGCGTGGAATTCACAATCACGCAGGGTCCGAAAGGTTTCCAGGCGGAGAACGTTGAGAAAACGGCTTAAAGAGTTTTCGACCCTGCGATCGTTCCGGTCGCAGGGTTCTGTTGTCTTCAACCCGGTCACGGGACGCTACTTCCGGTTCACGGAAAATCAAGCCGCCATTCTTGACCTGTTGCGGCAGCCGACCGACCTCGCCACATTGACCTCTGCCGTTTCCGATAAGTTCGGCGCGCCGGTTCCCGTGGCGACGATTGAAGCATTTCTAAAGTCACTCGAAGAGAAGTGGCTGCTGGATACGCCTTCCGTTGCTGAAAAGCTGGTCAATATCGAAAGCCAGAAGCTCAAGGATGGCAATCTTCTGTATTGGAAGCTGGCGTCGATCAATCCAGAAAAAATTTTCGCATGGCTGCTGCCGCGCACGCGCTGGGCCTTCACGAAGGCCTTTCACGTTTTCGCGGCTCTTTCGATTTTGGCGGGTTCTATTCTCAATTACCTGAACTGGGACGAGTTCACGGGAAGTGCAGCGAAATTATTCAACCTCCACGGACTGTTCTTTTTGTGGATTGTGGTATTCACCGTGATCACGATGCACGAGTTTTCGCATGGCCTGACCTGCTGCCATTTCGGCGGTAAGGTGAGGGAAGTCGGTTTCATGCTCATCTATTTCCAGCCGGCGTTCTACTGTGACGTCAGCGACTCGTGGATGTTTCCCTCGAAGCGGCAACGGATGTGGGTGACCTTCGCTGGCGGATATTTCCAATTAGTGGTCTGGGGCGTGGCCACGATCCTATGGCGGATCGCGGATACAGATAGCCTTATTAATCAGATTGCCCTCGTGGTAATCGTATTTTCGGGTCTGCAAACCCTGGTCAACTTCAATCCGCTGATCAAGCTCGACGGCTATTACATGCTCAGCGATTATTTGGAGATTCCAAACCTCCGGACGAAGGCCATGAGTTCACTGTGGAGTTGGCTCGGCCGGAAGCACCCGTCGAAGCGCCCGTGGCATGAGGAGCGTGCGCAGCTCATTTACGGTTTAGCGTCGATGGCTTTCTCGACGACGTTATTAGTGTATGTATACTCGGCCCTGTATACTTGGGCCACATCTCGATTCGCCTTCGCGGGTCTTATCGGTTTTGTCATGTTTTCAACCTACACCTTGAGAAGAACGGCGGTGGAATATCTGGCAGGACTTCGGGCGCTGGCCACGCGCGCGGCATTTCGTAAATATCGAAATGCCGGCATTGCGGCGGCCGCGGTTCTGATCAGCGTCGCCGGTCATTGGGAGCTGACGATTCCCGCCGAGTTCAAGGTGCTGGCGAAGAGCGAAATGGCGGTTCGGACCGGGACCGAAGGCATCATTGTCGAAATGCTGGTTCGAGAGGGAAGCCGCGTCAGGAAAGGCGACGTGCTGGCGCGCCTGAGCGACTACGACAAGCAGGACAAGATCTCCGAACTGAAGGGCGACCTCGAACGAAAGCGGAGCGAGCTGGCGCAGCTACGCGCCGGAGCCCGTCCCGAGGAAGTGGACGGCAAACAGAAGCTCGTCGAAACCAAGCGCATCGAATTGACCAATGCCAAACGCAATCAGGAACAGCGGAATCAGCTCCAGCAAACGTTGGAGCGCAAGCGATCCGAACTCCAGCTCGACCAGCAGACCTTGATGCGGGCGCGGGAGCTTTTCAAAAATCTTTTGATGGCGCGGGCCGATCTGGAAAAGGCCGAGACGGCGGTGAAGGTGCGTGAAAAGGAGATTGACGAGACGGAAGGATCCATTCGTGTGATTACGGAAACGTCGGACCGTGAGGCGGATTTGAAGGCGAAGGAGTTGGCCGAAGCGGAGAGTGAATTGAAGCTCATGCTGGCGGGAAACCGTCCGGAAGAGATCCGTCAGGTGGAGGCGGAGGTCGATAAGCTCGCCAATCAAGCCCGCATTCTGGACCAGGAGCTGGGCAAGACCGAGATCCGCGCGCCAATTGATGGAATCGTGGTAACGCCGTTTGTCGAGCGGAAATTGAATCAACATCTGGATCCCGGTGAGGAATTGTGCCGGATTGTCGACGTCGCCAGGGTGACGGTGGAAATGCAGGTTCCGGAAAAAGAGCTGGCCGATGTCCGGTACGGAAGTCCTGTGTGGATGAAAGCGCGCAGCCTGCCCTCCATTGATCTTCAGGGCCGGGTGGATTTCATCGCGCCCGTCGCGCAGACGGTCAATGGGCAACAAATGGTCGTCGTCCGCAGCGAGTTGCAGAACGACGAACTCCTGCTGAAACCGGAGATGACCGGTGTGGCCAAAATCTATTGTGGCGATCGGCGGATTGTGGACTTGATGACCCGCCGGATGATCCGGTGGGTTCGCACGGAATTCTGGGACCTCCTTCCGTAGATTTTAAACTCGATGGTTCCCGTCCAGAATCGCTGCTCAAAGGTGCCGGTAACATAGTGGCACCTTTTTCTAAAGTTTTTTTTTCGCTCGATGTATTTTCTTTTCTTTTTTTCTGGTCTTTAGGTTTGACGAGCTAAACAGAATCCTTTGTAACCGGCAAATCCGATCGAAAGACGGACACGCAAAGTCACAAGGCTAAAACTCTCATATCCAATTGAGGGTCAGGCCGGTTGGACCGCCAAAGGCGGGAGACCGGACGAGACCGTGACGTCATCGGCCCGCACCTCCCACCCGAGCGCACCTGACAAACGCAAACCCGTCGAAAGGCGGGGATGCAAAGCTTCAAGACTACCGTCCACGAATTGAACTGGCGCACTTGTGCCCGTCGACCATGTCGGTCGGGCCGCCAAGAGAGGCTCGCCTCGGGCGCCCATTGTGTTTTTTGGGATCGAGATTTACAGGCAAGGAGGCATTGCCATGAACGAAACCTACGGCGTCATTTGGGTTTAAGTCGCTGA
>QHXC01000581.1 GCA_003222815.1 Acidobacteriota bacterium
CGCCCAAGAAATTCCGTGCCACTGCGGTCATGACGATGTTTACCGGCTTTTCCATTGGCGCTGCTGTCGGTGGTTTTGTGGCTGCCGGGCTGATCTCACAGTTCGGTTGGCAATCCGTATTTATCGTGGGAGGAATTCTTCCGTTAGTTATTGGGGTTCTTTCGATGGTCCTGCTGCCGGAGTCGATTCGTTTTCTCGTTCTGAGGGGAGGGAATCGAGAAAGAGTGGCGCGGTATCTATCGAGGATCGCACCAAGCAGTGGCCCTTTCGAAGAAATGTCGGTCGGAGCTGACGAACACCAGTCCGGCGGGTTTGTTGTAAAGCGGCTCTTCACGGAAGGACGCGCAAGAGTGACCCCGTTCATTTGGGTCATGTTCTTCATGAACCTCCTGGATCTTTATTTCCTCAATAGTTGGCTTCCCACCGTGATGAATGACAACGGAATCCAGGTCGAGATCGCGATCATGATTACAACCCTCTTTCAAATCGGAGGAGCGGCCGGCTCGATTCTTCTGGGCAGGCTGTTCGATCGCCACCTGTCGTTTGCGTTCCTTGCATGTGCCTATTTCGGAGCTGCCGCCAGCATATTTCTTATCGGCGAGGCGGGGGCTTCGATTGCTCTGCTCGTCCTGACGGTCTCGGCCGCCGGGTTCTGCGTCATTGGCGGGCAGACCGGCTCGAATGCGCTAACGGCCGAATTCTATCCCACCGCGATTCGCTCAACCGGTATCGGTTGGGCTCTTGGGATTGGTAGAATCGGTTCGATCATCGGTCCAACTCTTGGAGGAGCGCTGCTGTCCATGGGCGGCCAAACAAGGCATGTCTTTTGGGCGGCGGCCATACCGGTCTTAATTGCAACGGTCGCGGCATCTGGCGCGGCCCTTGTGGTCAGAAAGGGAAACTGAAGTGAAAATCGACATCTTCAACCATTTTTTCCCGAAACAGTTTTTCGACAAATACATCAACGCGGGAGCCGGCGGAAAGGACATCGGCAAGCGCGTGCAGAACATCGCGACCATCATGGATCTGGACAAGCGCTTCCGGATCTTGGACGAATTTGGCGAGTACCGGCAGGTCCTCACGCTTCCTCTGCCGCCTTTGGAAATATTGGCTGGGCCAGAGAAGTCGCCTCAACTGGCGAGAGAAGGCAATGACGGACTCGCCGAGTTGGTGCGAAAACATCCGGATCGCTTCATTGGTTTTGCCGCATCTTTGCCGATGAATAATCCGAAAGAAGCCGAGAAGGAAATGGTTCGTGTCCTGGACCAGCTCGGCGCCAGCGGCATTCAGCTTTACTCGAATGTGGCAGGCAAGCCGCTCGATGCTCCCGAATTCCTGCCGTTCTTTGAAGAAGCAGCGCGTCGTGACATTCCCATCTGGATGCATCCCGCTCGCGGTGCGGATTTCACGGATTATTTATCTGAAGACAAATCCAAGTACGAGATCTGGTGGACGTTCGGCTGGCCATACGAGACAAGCGTTGCCATGTCACGCATTGTCTTCTCGGGTGTTCTCGACCGCTACCCGAACATCAAGATCATTACCCATCACATGGGCGGCATGGTCCCGTACTTCGAGGGGCGCGTGGGCTACGGTTGGGATCAACTCGGCACCCGCACGTCGGACGCCGACTACAAGTCGCTTTTGAATTCCATGAACAAGCGGCCCATCGACTACTTCAAACATTTCTACGCCGACACGGCGCTTTTCGGCGCAGGCCCCGCGACCAAATGCGGCCTGGCTTTCTTTGGCGTCGATAACGTGGTGTTCGCTTCAGACATGCCATTTGAACCAGCGCCAGGCCTCTATGCCCGCGAGACAATCCGTTGCGTGGAGGACCTGGGGCTTAGCGCTGCGGACAAGGAAAAGATCTATCAGGGTAACGCGGAGAAATTGCTGAAGTTGAAAACGGTCAGTGCCGTGAACTAATTCTTGGAATTTCGAAGCCGCGGATTGTGCGCACTACACGGCTGGTGCCCTTCCGCGTCATCCGCGCAATCCGCGGCTGAGATAGGATAACGCGATGCGAAGCCGAAATCACAGACGCTTGCTGCCATTCCTCGTGCTTCTGACAGGTTCTGTGCTTCTGCTTCTCCAGAAAGGAAAACCCACCATGAAAAATCGTTTGAGTTCGATCGTTATTGCGGTAGTGATGCTCGCCATTTTCCTGGCGCCCACTCCCGCCGGCGCCCAGGCCGGCGCGGCAAAAAAGACAGTAAATATGAATGGGCCCACTCCGCGTCTTCCAAACGGGAAACCGGATTTCCGGGGAACCTGGGCGCGGCCCTATACCCCGGATATCACCAAGTCATTTGTGAACCGGGACGGGACCAGCAACAAAGGGGAGCCGACGCTTCCGTTCACACCCTGGGGACAAAAGCAGTGGGACGATTATAATCCGACGAAAAACGGTGACTATGCCGGGAGTTGTATGCCGTTTGGTTGGATCCGGTCTTTTTCGCCTCATCCCATGCAGATTGTTCAGAACGATGAGCACATCGCGTTTCTTTTTGAGCAGAGCACGATGTTTGCGGTGGTTCCAACCGATGGGCGGCCGCATCGGGAAGGTTACCCGCCCACATGGTTTGGCGATACCGTCGGCAAA
>QHXC01000582.1 GCA_003222815.1 Acidobacteriota bacterium
AGATTAAGGGTATTCGACGACGAGTTAAAGCGGAGCAAGCTTCTGCGGCGGAGAAGCAACGCCTCTGGCCTCGCCTGACAGCGATGTATCCTGGTTACAAGCGGTATCAAGAGATCACTGATCGGGACATACCAGTGGTCATTCTACGTTCCATAGATGAGGATAAAAGCCGGTCGAACGATTAACCATGTCGCGCAAGCTTTACTAGTGGCATGTACCAATGAAATCGACAGTAGCCGCTAATGACGCCAATGACGCGAATAAGAGAAGATCAGACTAGTTAGCGCTATTGGCGCCATTCGCGGCTGTTCTCAATTTCACTGTTACGGTCCACTAGGACGCTGCGGTTGGTAAACGCGAGCGACTTCGGAGAACCGAACTCGGGACATCTTTCGCTACTTCGGTCGTCCCGTGAATCCTCGGGCGACCATATCCACCTTGTAGAGAGAACCATTAAAGGGGCTTGGACGGCGAGAAAACAGTTGTTCGGATTCTCAAGGTGTCCAGTAAAATCGGTGAGGCTCTTGGGGGTGCCGAGAATTGGGTTCAAACATGAGAATGGTAGTTGCGACCGTCGCGGTGATCGGGTGCGCTCTGGCTACCCGAGTTAATGCCGCTAACCCGTATGCGGTGCGCGTGGTGCGTGACGTGCCCTATCTTCAGGGCGCCAACTACGCGGATGACAAGGACAAGCTGGACTTGTATTTGCCTGAGGGCCGAACGAACACGCCGGTGATCGTATGGTTCTACGGCGGCGCACTCATGGCGGGCGATAAGAGCGAGGAGGCGTTTATTGGACAGCGATTCGCGTCGGCTGGATTCGCGACGGCGGTCGTCAACTATCGACTGTCTCCCGGTGTCCGCCATCCGGCGCATATCCAGGACGCGGCGGCGGCGTTCGCGTGGGTGAAGCGGCACATCGACGATTACGGCGGCAACCCGGATCGGGTGTTCGTCATCGGCTATTCGGCCGGCGCGTATTTGGTGTCCCTTCTCTCGACCGACGAGCGCTACGTCGCCGCGCACAAGCTGTCGCTACGCGATATTCGCGGCGTGGTGCCCGTCAGTGGGTTCTATTGGGTCGAGCGAACCGGCGTGGCGCCGGACCGGGACAAGAGCGTTTGGGGAACCGATCCGAAGGTCTGGGTGGATGCCTCCCCCGCGCATCACCTGCGTGCTGACGCGCCGCCCGGGCTGATCCTTTACGCGGACGGCGATGAGGATTGGCGACGGCAACAGAATGTCGAGGTCGCACAAGCAATGAAGGCCGCCGGCATCGGGCACGTCCAGCGCGTCTGACTTCAGAACTCGAGCCGCAGCGCGAATTGAATTTGGCGTCCGTTTCCGGACAAAGCCGTCCCCGTAATGACCCCTGCCGTAGGGCTGATGTCAGTGCCCGAAAAAACAATGAGATTGGGTGTATCAAAGTTCGCGTGATTCAGAACGTTGAAGACCTCCGTCCGGAACTGCAAATTCAATCGCTCTTTCAAAGGGATCCGTTTGAAGAACGACGTATCCAGGTTGAGGAAGCCCGGTCCCCGGAGTTGGCCGCGCCCTACATTGCCGAAGGTTCCTCCCGACGGCAGCAAGAAGGCGTTGGGATCGTAATAGCGGCCGGTCTTCTTGAACTCCTTTACTCCCAGAATCGCGTTTCCTTTGAAGTCGGGATTCCAACTTGGCCTATCGGGAAGGCGACCAGTGTCCCCCGTACCGGACCGATTTGAGCCAACCTGAGGCGTAATGGGAAAGCCGCTATTGGCTACAAAGATGCCGTTCCACTGCCAACCGCCGATCAGCTTGTCCACCCAACCCGTAGCTCCGCCGCCGAACGCCTTGCCGTTCCCGAACGGCAACTGATAGCTGAAGTTGGTGCTGAATTGGTGCAGGAGGCTGAAGGAGGCGGGTCCCTTGTCGAGCCTCCGGTTAAAGCGATTCAACGTTGTGGGAGCCTCATTATCGGCGCCGTTGACGAGGTTAGCGGAATTGATGTCCAGCACCTTTCCCCAGGCGTAGCTGGTCTTGAACGTCAGCCCGCGGCTCGCGCGCTTGAGCAAGGAGAGATTCATCGCATGGTAGTTGCTGGTGCCGACATAGTACCAGCCCTGGCTGGAGCCCAGTAGCGGGTTTGGACGCGAGCCCACCGGGACGTACAGGGTCCCCTGCGGGACGACACTCCTCTGGTTTACCGCGAGAATTCCGCCTGCAAGGCAGCCCGCTGGATTGTCGCACGTCAGCGGTTGAATCGTATTTACGTCCATTGTTGTCGAAACGTGATACGACTGGCTGCCCACATACTCGGCCTCGACCACGAGGTCTTGCGCCAGTTGGCGTTCAACCGTCAGGCTCCACTGCTGGAGTGTAGGCGTGTGCAGGACAGGATCGATCCCGCCCGGCGCATAGACCGAGCAGGGTGGATTCGTCTGTCCGACGAATTTACAAGCGGGCGGGGGTGCCACTTCAGCGGATACCGGAATGATGGAGAGCAGCGGCTGGTTCAAGAAGGTCAACCTGCCACTGAACGGCGGATTCGCGTTGAGCCGGTTGGCGAGATTGTCCTGCAGGTCGTTATGAATCCCAAAGCCGGCCCGCACCGCCGTCTTGCCCGAGCCGGTCACATCCCACGCCAAGCCTACGCGCGGTTGCCATAGCGCCTTCGCGTGGTTCTCGATAAGCGGTGTTTTCCCAATGAACGGGTCCGTCATCAAGATACCATTCGCATCAAACAGGTAATTCGAAGAGTGACCATTTTTCTCGTTGATCATCGTGGTCATCTCGTCCCGCAGTCCCAGCCGCAGGGTGAGATTCGGACGCAGCTTCATTTCATCCTGAAAATACCAGGCGGCTTCCTTCGAGCTAAAGATCAGTTCCGTCGGTTTCGTTTGCGTGTTGAATTGGGTCGGGCGATCCTGGAGAAAAGCCAACAAGGTTTGATAACTGACGGTTCCGGCATTGTTCTGACCCGAGGAAAACGCCGTTTGCTCCACGCGCTGGAACCACGCGCCGAAACTGAAGCTGTGAATCCCTTTCGTCAGCTTCAGGTCGTCGGAGACGCTGAAGTTCCGCCGGGCGTTGTAATTGAGGTTCTGGCCATTGGGCGCGATTAAAGCGGATGCCCCGACCGTTACCACCCCGCCTCCAATGACGATCGAGCCCGGGTTGTTCCGGCCTCCTCCGCTCAGAAACAGGAGCCCGTCCGGAAATGGCGTGACGGGAGGGGCTTTCTGCCGTGCCCTCGCGCTCGAATATCCGAAGTTCGCGACGTTAACCAAAGTCGGAGAAAAGATATGCGTCGCTTGCGTGCTGAGGGTATATAGATTGGTTTCCTGGGCTACGAGGAAAGTGGGATCCTGCGGATTGGTCCGATTCCCCTTGTCCGTCGTGAAATTGACGTTGACCGAATCCTGGTGGGATAAGTAGTAATCAAAGCGGCCCAACCCAAAATCTTCCTGAACCGAACGCTTGGGATTGGCGCTATAACGGGCGGTTCCGGTGGGCAAGCCGTTCAGGAGCTGCTCCGGACCATTGGGTTCCGGCCAATACCGGAAAAACGGCAGCATGCGCGGCTCGAGGTTGGGAGCTTGCCCATACTGACCCGCAGCGTTCGGCCACAGACCCTGACGTACCTGCTTGCTGGGCACATACCCGAATTGGCTCACCGCTAACCGCTCTCTAAATCCTTCGTAATTTCCGAAAAAGAACATCTTGTCCTTGCGGATCGGTCCTCCCACCGCTCCGCCAAACTGGTTCCGCTGGAACGGTGGTACCTTGGTCGGGTTTGGAGCATTCGCGACGTCAAAGAAGTTTCGCGTGTCCAAAACGTTGTTGCGCAAATACTCGAAGACGGATCCACGCCACTGGTTCGTGCCCGACGTCGTCACAATAGTGACCTGCGCTCCGGCCCGTTTTCCATATTC
>QHXC01000583.1 GCA_003222815.1 Acidobacteriota bacterium
TACGGCGACCGAGCACTGGCTGGCGGCCGCGTGGGCGGAGGTGCTCGGCATCCCCAAGGACCAGATCGGCAGACGGGATCATTTCTTCGACCTCGGCGGCACGTCGCTGTCCGCTCTGAAGCTGGCGATCGCCCTCAACCGAGCGGTGTCCTTCAGGGACCTCGCAGGTCACCCGATCCTCGCCGATCAGGCGGCCCTGATCGAGCGCGGCGTCCCGCCGCTCCGGTTGCCGTCCCGGGCGGCCGCGGCGCCGCCATCGACACGACTGCAGCTCGAGGAGGCGAAGGAGCGAGATGACTTCCTCATCCCCGACCGCACCGCTCAACGCGGAGTTTCAACCCGGCAAGCTGCCGATGCTCTCGGCCGAGGCAGGTGGCAACGCGGCGCGCTGGGCGGCCGAGCACCGCAACGCGCTGCGCGCCTTCGTCGCCGAACATGGATCGCTCCTGGTTCGCGGGCTCGGGCTGCGCGACGCGGCCGAGACCGAGGCGGTTTTTCGGCAGCTTGGGGGGGGCAGTTTGATGACCGAGACGGAGGCCTTCGCGCCCCGGCGACGCTACGCGCAGGGCGTGTACTCCTCGTCGTATTGGCCGCCCAACCAGCCCATGTGCGTGCATCAGGAACTCAGCTATGTGCTCAAGTTCCCCTCCCTCATGCTGTTTGCGTGCCTGACTGCCCCGACTGACGGGGGCGCGACCCCGGTGGCCGATGCGGCGGCCGTACTTCAGGCCCTGCCCGCCGAGTTGGTCGATCGCTTCGAGCGGGTGGGCTGGCTGCTGGTCCGCAACTACAACGACGAGATCGGGGCGTCCATCGCTGAAGCATTCGGCGCCGACGACCGTCGCGCCGTTGAGAGTTACTGCCGTGCGAATGCGGTCAAGTTCGAGTGGCAGCCCAACGGTGGGCTGCGCACCTGGCAGCGCCGCAGCGCCGTCGTGCGTCACCCGCGCACCGGCCAGCGGTGCTGGTTCAACCAAATCGCATTCCTGAACGAGTGGACGATGGACCCGGAGCTTCGCGAGTACCTCGTCGACATCTACGGCGAGGACGGGCTGCCGTTCAATACGCGCTTTGGCAACGGCGACCCGATCGGCGCGGATGTCATACAGTTGATCAATGACGTGCACGAGGAAAACACCGCACGCGAGAGGTGGCAGAGTGGTGACCTGATGCTGGTGGACAACGTCCGCACCGCGCACGGGAGGGAGCGCTTCGAGGGACCGCGCGAAGTGCTCGTCGCGATGGCCGATGCGGTGAACCTGGCCGACTGCTCGCCGACGATCGAGGTGACCGGCAGCGCGTGAAATGTCTGAAACATCCGCTCGCCTCTTCGGTACCCTCGCATGTGACGAGCGTAACTGGAGTGCACGTTTCCGATTCGAGCGCGATCGGCAGCGTTTCATTGCGGCGCACGGAGTGCTGCGTGACCTCTTGGGGCGCTATCTCGAGACCCAACCTGGCGGAATCAGGTATGTGCACAACGCCTTCGGCAAGCCTGTTTTCGGCGGGCTGAAATGTGAGGGTGGATGAACGGCTCACAGGTGCCCCCCAGGTTCCCATCTTCCCAAGAAGTGCATGTTTGGATTGCCAAAGAAGACCTGTCCAGCAGAATGGTGAGTACTTTCAGTCGGGTGCTGACTGAGGACGAATTGAAGCGCATAAACAAGCTTCGATTTCAAAGGCACCGGTTGGCACACGTATTTGCTAAAGGAATGCTTCGCCACATCTTGGCACGATATCTCGACGTCCAGCCTTCTAAAGTGGTCTTTATTTTGAATTCTTTTGGTAAGCCGTTCCTGTGTCCTGCCGACCACGCGCCATCTCTGATGTTTAATATGTCTCACTCAGATGGGTTGGTTGTGCTTTCCGTTGCAATAAACCGTCATCTAGGAATTGACGTCGAATTAGTTCGCGTCCTGCATGACAGGGACGGAATGGTACAAGACTACTTTACTGATGCGGAGCGGGCGATAATTGCCGCCGAACCTGCTGATCGTAGAGACCACGTGTTCTACACTCTTTGGACCCGGAAGGAAGCCTATGTTAAGGCTATCGGCAAGGGCCTCTCAATCCGCCTCAATTCGGTTGACGTGTCGTTTCCTGAGGGGGTGAAAGGCCGTAATCTCGATCGCAGCCCCGAGTTACCGAGTGTGTCAAGGTGGTGGTTATCAGATCTCAGTCTGCCCCACAAATATATGGGCGCTCTGGTTGTAGAAGGATGTTCGCCTGAAATCCTCTATGTCGACTGGGATGTGACCGAAATATTAACTAGCCAAGGGCTGCGCCCTTGATATCCCCAGATTCACGATATAGCTGCTCAGCCTCCTCTATGCTTACGGCGCCGCCATCGTTTTTGGGCTTCCTCTCGAGATCATCTGGGTAGGAGAAGTCATCGGCTGGGTCATCAGCTGGATCCTGTCCTACGCATGGTTGAATGTCAATGCGGTCCAGCTGGTCCAGCAGTACTTTGCGCATTGGGAAGGCGCTCCACGCGCCGACGTCGACGCCGCGTATCGCGAGTACATCGATCGCGTTCTCAGGGACAAGAGCCACAAGGAGTTTGACCTCGCCACGCTAACGTTAAGCGCCTTATTTCTCAAACCCGTAACCTCAACGATCCCCATG
>QHXC01000386.1 GCA_003222815.1 Acidobacteriota bacterium
CGGGTGTCTCCGTTGCCAGACTGGCTGGAACCGATTTGCGGTGTGATGGGAAAGCCGCTCAACAACGTAACGATGGCGTTCAACTGCCAGCCGCTCGCAAGCTTGCCGGCTGCCCCGCTCGCGTTGCCCAGCCACGGCTTTCCTTTCCCGAAGGGCAATTCATAGGTGAAATTCCCGGTTGCCTGACTAGTTGGGTTCAAGGCGGAGGGGCCCCAGTCCCTGCGCACGTCGTAGGGATCTAACACCGAGGCGGCCTCATTGAGGGACGTAGCGGCCGTTATCGCGGAAGCAATGTCCAGATTCTTGGCCCACGTATAGCTAGCCCGGAATTGCAGTCCTTGGCTCATGCGCTTTGTGACGTCCACCTGCAAAGCGTTGTAGCTGGAATTGCCCTCGGAAAGCCAGAAATACCCAACAGAGGACAGATAGGGATTGGGCCGAGTGGCAGGCGCTCCTCCCGGCAGAGCAGGAATGTACTGTGTCCCTTGAGGAACTCTCACATCGAAAACCGACACGCCCGGAGGCGCTCCCTTCTGCGCCGCTGTCAGTACTCCCCCCGCTGAACAACCGCTGGGATCGGAGCAAATCAGCGGCCGGATGGCATTGGTGTCCACGGTGACCAAGTGATGGAATCCACGAGACCCTACGTAGGCGAGCCGCAAGCTCGTACCGGGCGTGATCTGCTGTTCGACAGTGAGATTCCACTCCTCCACGGTTGGAGTCTTCATCGCGGCTTCCACTCCCCAGGGCGCATAAGTCGTGCAAGGTGGCGTCAC
This sequence comes from Acidobacteriota bacterium, assembly GCA_003222815.1. Classification (GTDB taxonomy): domain Bacteria; phylum Acidobacteriota; class Terriglobia; order 20CM-2-55-15; family 20CM-2-55-15; genus 20CM-2-55-15. The sequence goes on from QHXC01000386.1 coordinate 777, forward strand.
GCCCGGCCCGCAGGCCGGAGGAGGCGTAGTACCGGGGCGGATGGGGACAAACGTGGGCAGCGAAACATTGAGAAAAGACACTGCGCCGTTGTAAGGAGGGAGATTACTCAGGGGATATTCCAAGTTATCCTGAAGATCATAGTAGGTCCCAAGTCCCGCTCGGATCGAGGTCTGCCCTTTCCCGAAAGGGTCCCACGCCAATCCCAGCCGAGGGCTGAGCAGGAATCGTGCGTTGTTTTTCGTGAGCGCGGACCCTCCGATTGTGGGGCTGGTCAAGAGGACTCCGTCCGGTCCCGCAATCCAATTCCCGGCCCTGCCAAACCGCTCGTTGAAGCCATTGGTGAATTCGTGCCGCAGGCCAAGACGCAGGTTCAGATTGGCACGCAGACGGATGGAATCCTCGAGATACCAGGCGCCCTCGAGCGAGCGGAAGCCCAGAGGCGTTGTGATCGGCGGAACGGTGAAATTGGAAACGGTCCCTTGCAAAAACGTGCCGAGGCTGCTGAACACGGCTCGTCCATTCTTCGTGCTAGCCATGCTATCGTTGATTCGAAGCCCCTGAAACCAGATGCCGGCGCCGATCTGATGTCTGCCATGAATGATTTGGAATCCGTCGTCGTAGGTGATCAGGTTTCTGGCGTTATGGACGCCGGGATTGTTGTTGGATCCCGCCGAAGTGATCGCTGAGACGGAGGCGGCATTCGACCCTCCGATGGTAATTTGTCCGGGATTCTTCCCGGTAACGAAGGACAATTGCGGATCGAAAGATTTTTCGAAAGGAGAGGAATCATAGTTGAATTCGGAGCGGGAAAATCCGACGCGGAACGTATGGACCATTTGCGAAGAGAACAGGTGAGTTTCCTGCAGGCTGGCGACTTCGCTGCGCGTCACCGCGAACACCGCGAAGAAAGGGTCCGTTTGCGGAGTCACCTTATTTCCATCGTCAACGGTGAAGGTTCCGGAAAAAGAGTCCCGATCCGAAAACGTGTGATCGAACCGGGTTGTGCCAAAATCTTCCCGAATGGATTCCTTGGGATTGTTGTAGGAAATTGCGACTCCCCCGCCCCGATTTTCCCCGTTGGGTTTCGGCCAGAAACTCATGTACGGCAGCATTCGCCGGTCCAGATTGGGCACTGGGGTCGGCGTCCCGACGCCGTTGCCGGACGAGCATGCAGGCACTCCGGCAGCAACGCAAGGCAACAAACCCAGCCGCGCATTCTCATCCGGTACCACTGTTACGTCGCTGATTCCCAACCGCTGCCGAAACCCTTCGTAATTGCCGAAGAGGAAGGTCTTGTCCTTCCGAATCGGGCCTCCCAGGGCGCCGCCAAACTGGTTCCGCTGGAACGGAGGGATGCGGGGGTCAGTCGGTAGGAGCTTCCGGTCGAAAAAGTTTCTGGCATCCAGCGCGCTGTTGCGCAAGAATTCGAACGCTGTGCCATGGAGCAGGTTGGTGCCGGACTGCGTGACGATATTGACTTGCGCCCCGGCCCGTTTCCCATATTGGGCCGAGTAGGTGTCGCTGACCAGATTGAATTCCCGCACCGCATCAATGCCCAGCAGTTGCCCGCTGACGCCGCCCGGCGTATTGGACTGAACGCTCGCCCCCGTGTACTCGATTCCGTTCAACAGAAACACGTTCTCGAGCGGCCGCCGGCCAGCCACGGAGAAAGAGTTTCCTTCTCCGGCGGTTGGCGCGTTCGCGGTTTTCATCGGAGTATAGTTGATCGAGCCTGCGTTCAAGGTGATCAGGTTATCGAAACTGCGGCCATTCAACGGCAAATCCTTCACCTCCCGCTCATTGACCAGCCCGGAGACCGAAGTCGTGGTGGTATTGACCAGCGGCGCTTCTCCGGTGACGGTGACCGATTCGGCTACTTGGCCCACTTCGAGGCTGAAGTTCATCACCGCTTCTTGCCCCACCGCCAGATTGATTCCCCGGCGGACCGCCGCCCTGAAGCCTCCCGTTTCGGCCCGGATCTCGTATTGCCCGACGGGCAAAGACAGCACCCGATAACCGCCGCTCTCATCGGTCCTCACCGCCCGCGTCGCTCCCGTCTCCACGTTGGTGGCTGTGACAGTGGCGCCCGGGATCGCAGCTCCCGAGGAGTCCTCGACTCTGCCGGAAATCGCGGCTGTCACCTGCGCCCACGCCGTCCCCGCGCTGGTAACCGTTAGCGAGGCGCCTAGAAAAACGCCCAGAAGGACTGCCGCCGAACCAACCTGTCCTTGAATGAGATGGTTCTTCATAACGACCTCCGCATGGTGTTTGACCTTGCCGAGAGAAGCGCCCCTATTTATCCGGGATGCCTATTTTTGAACGGAATTTTCAATTCAAAGTTTGTGGCGTCTCATTCTATTCCCGGCACCCTTCCGGGGCAAGCTCACCGAACGAGGCCTCGATCTGGAAGCGGTGGACCTAGCGCTGGCGGCGGAGAGCGATCTTGCGGGGCGTGACCTCCGCGCTAATTCAGACACCGATTACTCGCGACCTACTATACTGCGGAATGCTTCTGCGGAGGGGTCCATGGCACTAGTCGTTTTCTTGAGGGGTGTTAACGTAGGTGGGTACAAGACATTTCGCCCAAGTGCACTAGCCAAGGACCTGGCAGAATTCGGCGTGGTTAACATCGGCGCGGCCGGAACCTTTGTCGTTCGCAAAGCTGTCTCCCGGGAGAAGCTGCTCACTCAGTTTCGTCGACGCCTGCATTTTGAAACCGAAGTCGTGATCTGCGATGGCAGGGATCTCATCAGACTCGATTCAGAGAATCCGTTTGCCGGTGAACCGTTACATTCGAATATCGTGCGCTTCGTCAGCGTCCTATCGAAACCGCCGCGGACGCTGCCTCCCATCCCGATGCATCTTCCTCCGGACGGTGAGTGGTTCCTGAAAATCATCGGCACCAAACAAAGATTCCTGTTCGGTGTCTACCGGCGCCGGATGGAAACCATCCGCTACCTCGGGCAGATGGACAAGTTTTTCGGTGTGCCGCTCACAACACGCAACTGGAACACGGTCACGACAATTATCAAAATCCTGAAACAGTGAGTTATTCGATCTTGATAAGCTCGAGGTCGAACACGAGTGCTTTCAGTATTATCGTATCGCCGAAAAGGGGGGCGTTTCATGTCTAAATCTCTGCTCGAACGCCTGTCGGAGCATCGGACACTCGGTGCCGCACCACAACCGCAGATCGAATGGGTGGCGAATCGCGGCCGTCTGCGCTCGTTGGCTGCAGGTCAGATCCTGACTTCAAAAAAGGGGCCTGTCGAGGGCTTGCATGTAGTACTCAGCGGGCATCTTGCGATCTACGTTGATGGAGGGTCGGGCCGGCGGAAGATCATGGAGTGGCGGGGAGGAGATATCACCGGTATGATGCCGTATTCCCGGCTGATTGCGCCACCCGGAGATGTAGTCGCCGAGGAACCTACCGAAGTGGTGACGGTCCCCAGCGGCGATTTGCCCCAGATGATTTGCGATTGCCACGAGCTGACGGCCATGCTCGTTCATTTAATGGTCGATCGCGCCCGGCACTTCACATCGAGTTACCTGCACGACGAAAAAATGGTGTCGCTGGGAAGGCTTGCGGCTGGACTCGCTCACGAATTGAACAATCCGGCCTCCGCTCTCACACGGAGCGCCAAAGCACTCGCGGCCAGCATCGGCAGTGTCAGAACGGCATCGCACGATTTGGGAGCCGCCGGTCTCACCATGGAACAGGTTGCCGCGATCGATGCGATCCGGCAAATCTCTATATCTTCGCGCGTGCAATCGGTGCGCTCTCCGCTCGAACAGGAGGATCGCGAAAGATCGATTGCAAACTGGCTGAAGAAGCACGGCGCAAACCCGGCGGCGGCAGAGCCACTGGCAGAGACGGATCTGACGTTCAACGCGCTCGATCAGCTTGCGAGCGCGATCGATGGAAAGGCTCTCGACATCGCTCTTGTGTGGCTCGCTGCGGATTTCTCCACTCACCGGTTGACCGCGGAGATTCAGGAAGCCGCATCGCGTGTGTACAATCTCGTCGCTTCCGTTAAAGGATTCACGCAGATGGACCGGGCCAGCGTGCCCGAGCCTGTGGACATCGAACAGGGATTGACCGATACGGTTGTGATTCTCGGGTCGAAAGCCAGGAAAAGATCCGTGAGCCTCTCCCTTCGAACCGAGCCACCGAGGCCACCTCGTGCCGGGGTCGCCCGGTTGTCGTTGTCGGCGGAGGAAATTCCGCAGGACAAAGCGCAATCTATCTTTCCCGTTTTGCGAGCGAGGTGCAGATCATAGTGCGCCGTCATGGTTTGACCGAGACGATGTCGGCCTACCTCATTGAACAACTCGCCCAGATTCCCAACATTCGGATTCGCCAGCGCATGGAGATCGATCGGGTCGAAGGAGACGGACGCCTGGAACGGGTTTGGTTGAAATCACTCGACGGCGAGCGGCCAATGACCGAAGAGACGGACGCCCTCTTCGTATTTATCGGCACCCGCCCTCACAGCGATTGGCTGCCGCCCGCCGTCCTGCGAAATGAAAAGGGGTTCGTGCTCACCGGACGTGATCTCCGCTCCTCGGACGAATTTCCGCGCGTTTGGAAAGAGGAACGCGAGCCCCTGCCGCTCGAGACCAGCGTCGCCGGACTGTTCGCAGCCGGAGATGTGAGAGCGGGCGCCATGAACCGTGTCGCCTCCGCAGTGGGCGAAGGTTCAATGGCGGTCAAACTCGTATTCGATTATCTTGCTCGAACCTGATCTTCGAGTGTTAATCCTCCTTCCGCAATCTCTCGATCAACTTTTTCTCCTTAGCCAGAATCTGCTCCTCTGAACCACGCCTAGCGACGGTGTAGTCATTCATGTCCACCAGCATGAAAGACGCGACGAGCGGGAACTTCTCCTTGACCAACCGATACTTCTCTTGTTCGATGAACCTGTAATCCGGATGCCCCTGAGAAACCGTCCGAAGCTCCGTCTCCCAAAACAACTGCCTGAAGTTCTGCCATTGGTAAAACCGAATGCGGTAGGCTAACGGCACAACGTACTGTGCCAACTCACGGTCGGTCGGCTCGATCTTCCGGAAGAGCCGGTCGGCACGGTCAAGAGCCTCTTCGAATCTCGAGGCAAGACCGCACTGCTGGAGCTCCAAAGGAACGCTGTAGCCGTGGAAGGTGGAGAAGCTTTGGCGCTCCTGCGTCATCATGCGGTGACGATGGAGATCGCGATACGATCCAATGTCCATCACGATCTCGAACCGCAAATAAGCGTTCTCGAACGCCCGTCCGACTTTCTGCCACCGGGCCGACCGCTGGAGCAGATATCGCTCGAAAACCTGACGCTTCTCTGCTTCGTTGAGACCTCTTGCTGTATTCAATGCTTGATCCCAAATCGCATGCGTTTCACGGAAGAGGAGTCCAGCCAGGATCTTCGCCTCGGATTCAGGATCGTATTCAACAAGGCGCACCTCGGGCTTCAGGCCTCGTTCAAGCTCCAGAGGCGGCAATGACTGCTTCACTGCACCGTAACGTTGGCTGAGGTATGTTTGATAGTCTTTCGATTTTGTGTCTGTCACTCGCAGCAGCAAAGATGGGATCTCTTTATCCAATTCGTGCTTTATTTCGGCAGAAAGCCAGCGCAACTCGCCCAGCGAGTGGCGAGCTGTCCGATTGATGAGGTATTCGAAGGCCTGCGCATTGCCACGAAACGCAACTTGACCCAGGGTTGCCATGGGCAGCAAGCCACGCAAGGTGTCAAACGCTTTCTTCTCGAGGATAGAATCGTTCTCCTCGAAATTTTTCCGAAGCCAATCGTGTAATGGCGCAAGCAGCGCGACATAGGTATCGAACAAGTAATCCATCGCGGCACTGTATTCGCCGCTGAGACGGTGCCGGTCCAGATCCGGTCTTGGAATGTAATAGAGATAGCGGCCGCCGACTTTCGTCCCGAAGTTCACGTAACGGGTCGATTTTTCGATCGGCTCCAAACCAACACGCTGATCCTCGATAAACTTCATCGCGACCTGGGAAACGCCCCACAAGATCACATGCGTGCCGGTGATCTGTGCGATGGAGTCGTCGCCGTACTGCGAGAGCCATTTAGAATAGAAGGCCTGGGCACGCTGATTGTTGAGAATGTTCTTGAACCCATGGTGCGTCAGGAATCGAACGGTTTCTTCCAGTTCTTCGGCCAGAGCACGGTCCTCGCCGTTCACGATCGGATAGATGTATTCCCTCAGCAATACCTCGAGCAACGAACGTGCGGCACGGCTTGCACGCGAGCAAAGCGCGCCCGTGATTTCCGGGGGAAGATTGCGCAGAACCGACACTACGCCGTCGGGGTTGGTTGCGAATGCCCGCAGGAAATGCCTGTCGCGATCGGTCCAGTTGCCGGGCGAGAAATCCGGCTTGTAGTCATTTAAAGATTCAAGCATGGGATATAGAATCCCTCACGATGAGCAAACAGCCTACCTTCCTGCAAGGACTTGTTGCATCCGCCGTTCCCGTGGCGATCGCAATTGTAGTCGCTTCCATAGCGGGCTTTCTGGTGTATATCTTCTGGTTCGGTACCGATTGGATCATGGAATGGTTATTTTGATCCCCGTGATCTGCGAAATCCGCGGTCTCTCAAGCTCTCCAGGAATCCCGAAATGTCTTGTCTGTCGGTCAATGCCGGCTCAAACAGGTCACCGAACTTATCCAGTCTCTTGAAAATCGTTTTGATGGTAAATGCCTTCGGATCGATGGGTCTCTTGAATTCCTGCCACTTCAATGGTGTCGAGACCGGCGCTTCTTGCCTTGGACGCGGCGAATAGACCGAAGCGACTGTTTTTCCCCGGACGTTCTGGAGAAAATCGATGTAGACATGGTGCGCTTTTCGGCGCCTGACGACGCGCTCGATGGTGGCCAAGTCCGGCGCACGTTGCACGACAATGGAGGCCACAGCCTCCGCGAAAAGACGCACCTCCTCATAAGTAAACGTTTTCTCCAACACCGGCAAATGCACATGAATGCCGGACGCTCCGGACGTTTTGGGATAACTCCGCAGGCCGAGTTCATCGAGGACCTGCTTCAAGACGATGGCAACACTTTGTACGCTCGAAAATGGCGCCTCCACGGGATCCAGGTCAAACACAAGGTAGTCCGGATAATCCAAGTGCTGGACGCGGGACATCCACGGATTCTGCTGAATATTGCCGGTGTTGGCGATGAACAGAAGTTGCTCGCGGCTGGCGCCGATGAAGTATCGAATGGACCGTTGGACGTCCTCGGACCAGATCTCTTCAGTACGAATCCATTCCGGCGTGTAGCCAGGAGCATCTTTTTGGTAGAACGATTGGCCGTAGATGCCATCCGGAAACCGCTCGAAAACGAGAGGACGGTCGAGCAGATGAGAAATGAGAAACGGTGAGATCTTGTCGTAGTACTCGATGAGGTCGCCTTTCGTGTAGCCATCCTCCGGCCAGAAGACTTTGTCGAGATTGGTGAACTCGATGCGGGAATCTCGGGGACAGACCTCCATTTCTTGGGTTGCAGAAATGGGGGTCTGTCCCCGAGATTCCCTTTGCAGAGGGTGGCCAGAAGGGCCGGGTGAGGGTCGCGGTATCGACTCCTCCAAACGGCACTGCTCGGGATCCACATCATCGCGAAATCCCTGGAATATCGGTGCACGCAGTTTCCGATCCGATGTCCATTCGTTGAAACGAACCTCGCATACGAGTTGCGGTTGAATCCACGTCGACTTTCTCACTTCGGCCGGTACTTCCTTGAACGGGCAGGTCTCCGTCACAAGTGGCTTCACTTCATCGTAAGCCTGGGCGAGCATCCGGTCGTCGAAACCTCCGCCCGTGCGTCCCACATAGATCAAGCTGCTGTTGCTGTAGAGACCGAGCAGAAGAGCGCCGAACAATTTCCGTGTTCCCTCCGGAGCGGTAAAGCCACCGACGACGAAGTGATCGGTCATCTGTGTTTTGATCTTCAGCCAATACCTGGATCGTGTCTGCTGATACTCGCTTTTCTTTAGCTTCGCGACTATCCCTTCCAGGCCACGCTTGGACACAGCTTCAAAAAATGTGACCCCGTCACCCTCAATGTGGTCCGCGTAGCGGATCCATCCGTCGTTCTCCGGAATCAATCGGCCCAGAACAGCCTTCCGCTCAATGAGCGGGAACTTCATCAGGTTATAGCCATTGAGATAGAGCAGATCGAATGCATAAAAGTAGACGGGGATCTGCTCGTCGGCCATGGCGATGTCCTTGCCGCGGGACAGATGAATGCGCGGTTGGATGAGATGAAAATGAGAATGACCTTTCTCATCGAGCGCGACGATTTCTCCGTCGAGCACGGCGGTGTCGACGGGAAGCTCTTTAAAAGCCTGGGCCAATGTCGGAAAGCGGTCCGCAAGGCTCCTGGCATTCCGGGTCCGCATATCCAGTCTCGTCCCGTTCCTGACGGCGATTGCCCGAATGCCGTCGAGTTTCAGCTCGAACAACCAATCATCGTTCCTGAAGGGCTTTTCAGAGAGCGTTGCGAGCATAGGCTGAATATTTTTCGGAATCGGCGCCCGGCCGGGGTTCTTCATGCCGTACTTTTCGAGCTCGCGCTCGATCGGCGTGACCCACTGCCGGCTCGGAGACTGCTCGCCGATTTCGTCGACGAGGCTTCCGGAAACAACCGATTCGGGCCGCTCCTTGGTGATATCCATGTCCGAGGACGCATACTGGTCGCGAACCTTGAAAAAGATCCATTGTCTGGGTTCGCGGCTGCCCCGGACCAGGACCCATTCACCCTTAAGTTTTTTCCCCTTGAGGACGAAATGCAGTTTCCCTTTTTTCCAGCCCTTCTCCGGCGTGTCCGGATCGACAATTTCGTATGTGCCGTTGTCCCAAATAATCACTTTCCCGGCGCCATAGTTCCCGGCCGGAATAGTGCCTTCGAACTCGCCGTAATCGATCGGGTGGTCTTCGGTCTCCATGGCCAGGCGCTTCTCGGCAGGATTGAACGTGGGGCCCTTGGGAATGGCCCAGGACCGGAGTACACCCTCCATCTCGAGGCGGAAATCGTAGTGAAGGCGAGTTGCCCGATGTTTTTGAATGACGAAACTCTTGCCCGGGGTCTTCTTGACCTCCCCGGCCGGCTCGGGCGTTCGATTGAATTTCCGTTTCCTTTTATATTCGTCGAGACCCATTCAAAACCTATAATAGCGGCATGGGGCGGCTCCGAATCAAAAAGAAGGAAGCTGTCCTCCCATTCCGGGAGACGCTGGCCTATCGGACGCTGCTGCTCGCGGGTTCCGTCGTGGTGTTCATTGTCGCGCTTTACGTGATGGTCGGCGCTCTGATCGCCAAAATCACGATGAGTTTCATCATCTCGGCTGTAATTGGAGTGGCTGCCGCGTTCGCCATTTTCTACAACCTCGACCATCTTCGCAGCGCCAAGATTCCCCAGCGAACACTGAAGAGAATGAAGCGCCGGTAACCGGCAATCGGAAAAAGTAAGAAGTCACCGGTTGACAACGCCCGGCAACCACCTTACGATCCGCATAGTCAAAAACACGAAAGACATTGATACGTTTATGTTTGGGGAGGGTTGTTTTATGAAGAACCGAACCACGGTTTTCAAACCTATTGTGGGGTGTGTGCTCCTGCTTTGCGGGCTGACTCTCCTTGCGCTCGCGCAGGGTTCGGTACCGAACTATCAAGGTCCCGCAACAGAGAAATTTCTGACCGAGGCAAAAATCACCGGGATGAAGGATATCCCGATCGGGGTGACGCGGCCTCGGAAAGCCACGTTGGAGCTGGACGGCTTAAGCCATTTCGCTGCGTTCAAAACCATCGACGAAAAGAAATCGGGCGTGACACAACTGGATCGTGGTGTCGAAATCGAGTTTCAGGACAGCTGGCGAACCGAGGTTGCCGCGTACGAACTGGATAAGCTGATCGGCCTTGGCATGGTTCCCGCGACTGTGCAGCGGATGTACGATGGGAAGCAAGGTTCCATGCAGTACTGGCTCGATTACAAGATGGACGAGGCAGAACGCATAAAGAAAAAGCTCAGCCCTCCGAATCCGATCAATTGGAACCAGCAGGTCGCCAAGGTGCGGTTCTGGGATAATCTGATCTACAACACGGACC
>QHXC01000562.1 GCA_003222815.1 Acidobacteriota bacterium
AGACTACACGTTCGTCAACGAACGTCTGGCCGTGCATTATGGGATTCCAAACATTTATGGAACCCAATTCCGGCGCGTGAAGCTGGAAGGAGATTTGGACGTGCGCCGCGGACTGCTGGGAAAAGGGAGCGTCCACCTGGTGACCTCGAACTCCGACAGGACCTCTCCGGTGCTGCGCGGTAAGTGGGTTCTGGAGAACATCCTGGGCACGCACCCTCCCGATCCTCCGCCCAATGTTCCGCCGCTGAAGCCCAACCCAACAGCCGGGGTCCAGACAATGCGGCAGCGCATGGAGGAACACCGCGCAAACCCGGCTTGCTCCGGCTGTCATAAGATGATGGACCCGATTGGCTTCGCTCTCGAAAACTTTGATGGGACCGGAAAGTGGCGCACGAGGGAAGGCGGACAGAACCTCGATGCCTCCGGCCAGCTTGTGGACGGCAGCCGGATTGATGGCGTCGTGAGTTTGAGGCAGGCGCTTTTGCGGTACTCGCCGCAATTCGAGCGGAGCATCACGGAAAAGTTGCTCACGTACGCTCTCGGCCGGGGAGTAGAGTATGACGATATGCCGGCGGTACGCTCCATCGTGCGCGAGGCGGGCAAGGCCGATTACCGGTTCTCGGCGCTTGTGCTCGAAATCGTCAAGAGCCTTCCGTTTCAAGTGAACCGGAAGGCAGAGTAGCATGAATTCCCCTCCTGAACAGGAGGGGTATCAATTTCGGAGAAGGACTAATGTTCATCACGAAGAAACACATTCCTCGCCGGACGTTTCTGCGGGGCGCGGGCGTCACGCTGGCGTTACCGTTGCTGGAATCCATGTTTCCCGCTCTCGTCCCTTCGGCCAAAGCCCAGTCAACCGCAAAGGCCCCACGATTTGTAGGGATCTTCAATCCACACGGTTGGGAGCCCGGGCATTGGGCCATGAAGGAAGGCGCACTCTCCGAGTTTCCGTTTATTCTCAAGCCGCTCGAGCCGTGGAGGGATTCGATCACGGTGATCAGCGGGCTGGACGCGACGTCATCGATGCCGGGGCCCGGAGAGACCGGCGGCGATCATTCGCGCAGCGCGGCGGTTTTCAGCGGCGTTCAACCGAAGAAGACCGTCAGCGCAGATATCCATCTGGGTACGACTATCGATCAGATCATCGCGCAGAAGTACGGCCAGGCAAACGTCCTGCCTTCGATACAAGTGAAATGCGAGGACCAGAGTTCGCTCGCCACCTGCCCATGGGGCTATAGCTGCGCTTATGTGAACTCCGTCTCCTGGTCGGGACCAACGAAGCCGCTTCCGTTCGAAGCCAACCCCCAGGTCATCTTTGAGCGTCTCTTCGGCGATGGGAGCAATGCGCAAGAGCGGGCGGCGCGCAAACAGGCAAAGGCCAGCCTTCTCGATGCGGTCACGCTCGAAGTCGCACGCCTGAACAACAGTCTTCCCGCAACCGATCGTACCCGGCTTAACGAATACCTGGAGGACATTCGCGAGATCGAACGCCGGCTGAGCAACGTGGCGAGATCTGAGGAGGCGTCCCCGACCGCTGAGGTTCCCTTTGGCATACCGGAATCGTTCACCGAGCATATCAACTTGTTGTGGGACTTGCAGGTGCTGGCGTTCCGGGCGGATATTACTCGCGTTTCGACGCTGATGTATGCGCATGATGTGAGCATGCGGGTCTATCCCGAATCCGGAGTTATGAGCGGGAATCATCCCACGTCGCATCATGGCGGACGGCCCGCGATCCTCGAAGCCTGGGCCAAAATCAACCGGTTCCATGTGCAGTGTCTGACGCCTTTCCTGGCCAAGCTGAAGTCCACGCCCGACGGCGATGGCAGCCTGCTCGACCACACGTTGATCTTTTGGGCCAGCAATATGTCCGACGGCAATCTGCATAGCCACAAGGCTGTGCCGAACATGTTCATCGGCGGCGCCATGGGACAACACAAGGGAGGCCGCCACATCCAACGCACGGGGACCACGGCGAATCTTCTGCTGAAGACGCTACACATGTTCGGAATCGAGCGGGGAAGCATTGGGGATAGCACGGGAGTTTTGTCGCTCGGCTGAGGAACACTGGTGCGCATTTTTCATCGGAACCGGGAAGGACAGATCAATGAGCCGCGAATTACGCCAATTACGCGAATGGGGCGTATTCTAGATTGTTTGGTGTGCTGCGATTCGCGTAATTGGCGTAATTCGCGGCTCAGATCTGGCTCTTTGCAACGGATCATTGCCGTATGGTTGGGGACAGCGTTACTCTCCATCGCCACCCATGCAGCCGCGGCCAGCGACATCGCGGACGCAGCCATGAAAAAGAACGGTGAAGCGCTGCGCACCCTCCTTCAGCAAAAAGCGGACGTCAACGCTCCACAGTCCGACGGTACGACGGCCCTGCACTGGGCCGCGCGATGGGATGATCTGGAAATGGCCGGCGCTTTGATCCGGGCCGGAGCGATGGCGCAAACGGCGAACCGCGCAGGAGCGACGCCGATGTTCCTTGCGGCTGTGAACGGAAGCGCGGCGATGATTGAGACGCTGTTGAAAGCCGGCGTTGACCCGAATGCCCCCGTCCTGTCGCGGGGGGAAACGGCACTGATGCTGGCGGCACGTACCGGAAAGCGGAATGCAGTCCAGGTGCTCCTCGACCATGGAGCCAAAGTGAATGCGACGGAAAACCTGCGGGGAACCAATGCGCTGATGTGGGCCGCCGAGCAGGGCCATACCGCCGTGGTCCAGTTTCTGCTCGATAATGGCGCCGACCTCGAAGCTCAGTCCAAAGTCATACGACCTATAAGACGGAACGGTCTGGGTTTCGGACGGCCTGGCCGCGACGGGCAACCCACGGGCGACCCGATGGGCGGTCTCACACCTCTCTTGTTTGCGGCCCGGCAAGGCTCCCTCGATACGGTGCGGGTCCTGGTTGCCGCGGGCGCAGACATCCGTAAAGCTGCCGTGGATGGAAGCAGCCCTCTGCTCGTCGCGGTGCAGAATGGCCACTAC
>QHXC01000563.1 GCA_003222815.1 Acidobacteriota bacterium
GATCTTCCGTCATTGCGGAGGACGGACCGGCTGTTGAGGTTCATGAGTGCGTTCGATCTTTCGGACAAGATCCGCCTGGTGGTGAACCGCAGCCGGAAAAACGACGAGATCACGGATCGAGACGTGGAAAAGGCATTGAAGCTTCCCGTGAGCTGGAAGGTGCTCAATGACTACGGGGCATGTATAGAAGCGATCCATGCCGGCAAGTCATTACTTTCGACTTCCAGCAAACATCTGGCGCGAAATTTCCGGGACTTCAGCAATCTGTTGACGGGATTTCAGCCTCCGGAGAAACGCAAAGGTTTGCTGAGCCTCCTTCCTAAGACAACGACATTCTAGATCACGCGGACAAAGGCCCGCGGCAATTATAAGGTATTGAAACTATGCCCGAAGTAGGTGTGAACCATAGCGTGACCGACCACAGAGGACTCAAAACCAAGCTCCACACGCAACTGCTGGAGGAAATCGATCTTGAAAGCCTCAACCGCTTGAGCGAGGGTGTTGCCCGCGAACGAGTCGGGGTCATTATCCGGGATATGCTGCACCGTGAGCGTACCCCGCTCGCCTCGATTGAAAGAGAGCGGATCGTACTCGAGATATTGGATGAGCTATTCGGCCTGGGCCCGCTCGAGCCGCTGCTGGCCGACGGGACCATATCCGATATTCTCGTCAATGGTTCTCAGAAAATCTTCGTCGAGCGGCGCGGCAAACTGGAAGCGACGGGCGCGCGTTTCGACGATGATGCCCACCTCATGCGCATCATCGATCGAATTGTCAGCCGCGTTGGGCGCCGGGTCGATGAATCTTCGCCGATGGTCGACGCCCGTCTTCCCGACGGCTCGCGTGTGAACGCGATTATCCCGCCCCTGTCGCTGGATGGACCGATCCTTTCGATTCGCCGCTTCGGCAGGGAACGGTTGAACGCCCAGGCTCTGGTGACGAACGCGTCCATTAGTACACAAATGCTGGAGCTTCTCGAGGGCTGTGTGAGGGGAAAGCTGAATATCATGATCTCGGGAGGAACCGGCGCCGGCAAGACCACGTTCTTGAACATTCTGTCGGGCTACATTCCTTCGACCGAGCGCATCGTGACCATCGAAGACGCTGCCGAGTTGCAGTTGCGTCAGGATCACGTCGTCCGGCTGGAGACGCGTCCTCCCAACATTGAAGGTAAGGGAGCTGTCCGGCCGCGACAGCTCGTTGTCAACGCTCTTCGTATGCGTCCGGACCGGATCGTTGTGGGTGAAGTCCGTGCCGACGAGGCCGTCGATATGCTACAGGCGATGAACACGGGTCACGAAGGTTCGCTGACCACCGTCCACGCGAACACCCCGCGCGACGCTCTGAGCCGGCTTGAAACGATGGTCGCCATGGCGAATTTAAACCTGCCGGAACGCGCGATCCGCCAGCAAATCGCTTCAGCCATCCACGTCATTGTGCAGATCAACCGTCTGCCGGATGGCACGCGAAAAGTGATGAGCGTCACCGAGGTGACCGGCATGGAAGGGCCGGTGATCACGATTCAAGACCTGTTTGTTTTCAACCGCCAGGGAATCGATGCCAATGGAAAGGTGAAGGGACGGTTCCGGCCGTCCGGCATCAGGCCGAAGTTCAGCGAGAAGCTGGTTGCTGCCGGCATTTCGTTCAACATCGATACGTTCTTCTCCGAAACGAGTGGGAGAGATACGTAAGTTCGGAAGCCGGAATGAATACATAGCTGGAGGGTAGAGATGTTTCTGCAGGTTCTCACAATATTGATTTTCATGGTTAGTTTCGGGCTGTTCGTCAGCGCGGCGTATTTCTTTGTCCAGGTGCCGCTGGCGAAGCAGAAGCTAAGAGTTCGTCTGGCGGCTGTGCAGACAACCACGCTGGAATCGGACGCCGCTTTGGATATGGAACTCTTACGGCGCGAACTGCTGAGCGATAATCCATTCGTGAACCGGGTGCTCGCAGCGGCTCCAATGATGCCGCGGCTCCAACTATTCTTGCAACAAGCCGCTATCGAGATGCAGGTTGGCGTTTTCCTATTGATCTCGCTCTCGCTATTACTTGCCTCGTGGATTGGTGCCATCATTCTGGACGCGACATTCCTGGCCGGCATCCTGGTTTCCATTCTGGCTGCCAGCACACCGTTCATGGTCGTGGCCTTCAAAAGACACCGACGTTTTAGGCGCTTCGAAGAGCTGTTTCCGGATTCGATCGACCTGCTGGCTCGTGCAGTGCGCGCCGGGCATGCGTTCACGACGGCGTTTTCGCTCATCGGAGAAGAAATGCCCGAGCCGCTGGCCCACGAGTTTCGCATGACGTACCGCCAGCAAAACCTCGGTCTTCCATTGCGCGATGCTCTGTTAAATCTGACGTTGCGGATACCGCTGCCGGACGTTCGTATCTTCGTATCGGCTCTGCAGATCCAGCGGGAGTCGGGAGGCAATCTCGGCGAGATCCTG
>QHXC01000564.1 GCA_003222815.1 Acidobacteriota bacterium
CCAACCTCACCAAGCGGGCAATCCCGTGTTCAACGACAACGCGTTCGCGTAAGCTCTTTTTCCCAACCTCGGTTTGGTTATAGCTACGGGCCTGTTGTTGCAATCGTTCTTCGTGTTGAATGTTAATGCTTCGCGGCCCTTGACCACCGACGCATTGGGATCGTAAAGGACATGCCTGACAAGTGGCGTCGGCAAACACGAAATGCCCGGCGCGATTTTGTCCCGACGACTTATACGTCGTGGTGATTTGCCCCGCCGGGCAGCGGACTTCCATCCGATCCAAATCAATCGCAAATGCGGTCTTGGGGAAACAATCGCCGTTGTGACTGGCCGGCACTTTAGCCGTGAGCAACCGCTGTTCGTCGGCAAAAGCTTTGCGCGTCGGACCACCCCCATAGGCACAATCACCAACGGTCTCTTCCACTTGTGCTTCCATCACCCGTTCGGCTTGGTGTACCAATTCCAATGCCTGCTGCTGATCGCCAGCGTTGCCCGCCAGAACTTCAACGCCGCAGATCAGTTGGCTCTCCATATCCACGGCCACCGCGGTCTTATGCCCATTAAACGTTTTGCTGGCGCTCTTGCGCCCGTGCCGCATCTCCGGGTCGTGGACGCTAATGAGGCGGTCTTTTTCTGTGCCTTGCTTTATCTGACAACC
This sequence comes from Acidobacteriota bacterium, assembly GCA_003222815.1. Classification (GTDB taxonomy): domain Bacteria; phylum Acidobacteriota; class Terriglobia; order 20CM-2-55-15; family 20CM-2-55-15; genus 20CM-2-55-15. Next base: position 659 of record QHXC01000564.1, read on the forward strand.
GCCACCGGGTTTCTCTTCCACATCTTGGCGGATCAGTCGTTCCAACAAAGCCGCGTCGGCTTGGATCGCTTCGTCGTGTTCGGGGTGTTCGTGCCGAGCCTGCTCGGCCAGGCTCAGCAATCGTCGGCCGTCTTTGACGATCTCGGTCAACAATTGATCCCGTTGCGCTTTGTCATCCCAGTCGATGGCCGCCTCCCCTTTCAGGCTGCTGCCAAAATACCGCTGCAATCCTTCCTTCTCCGCCCAACTGGCAATCGCTTCACCGGCTACCTCCGCCAACCGGCATGCCAGTTTTTCGACCCCGTCGGCCAGCAGATTGTAGGTGTCCTTCACCGCGCCTTTGCCCAATGTCGGTGTCGTGTCCAACGCCACTCGAATCTTACGAGTCGTCACATAGCCGGCGCGTCGCGCCTCATCGATGGACTTCTTCAGCAGCGATTCACCCTGTTCGTGCAGTACCAGTCGGGCCTGAAACTCCTGCAGCGCACTCTTCTGTATCGGCACGTCTTCCATCTCCAAGCCCAGAGCCACCTTCCACCGCAGATCGTATTTTGTCCGTTCGATGGCCTCTACAAAACTCACATTGTCGTAGGCGCGCAAAAACAAGATGCTCACCGCCAGGCTCGGCGGCACCGACGGACGTCCATTGTTCCGACAATACAAAATCGCAAAGTCTTCATCGCGGAATAATCGTCCCCGGTGCTGGGCAAGATAGCCGTACAGCGTCTCCCGTCCAACAAAATCCAGATAGATATGGTCGGCCGCAAACAGCTTGTCTTGTGCAGACCGTTCACCCATCATGATCGCAGCACCCGGCTCGTTGTCTCCCGATCCACGTCTTCCAATCGTGTGCTCATGCCGGGAGCATAAAAGAGTCGGCTCCCAGAACGGGTCCATAATCAACCCCGTTGGGTTTATTTACAAAAATCCCACAGGCGCAAAGCTAAGCGGTGACTTTCCGGATGAGTTTCTAGTGGACTGTCCCATTGAAATGTTAGCAGGAAATAGTAAGCTTTCTGGGCATGGATGAGAGCCTAGCCCTGACGCCTGAGGAACGAGACGAGATACAGAGTCGAATACGAATGCGCTCCTTACGCGCGGAAGATCACCGCCGGGCAAGACTGATTCTGCTTCTGGATGCCGGTCGGTCATATACGGAGATCCAAAAGATTCTTTCGTGCGGAGCAACATGTGTCAGTCGTTGGAAACAACGTTTTCTTGATGCGCGCATTTCGGGACTGTTCTCGCGCCACCCTGGCAGAGCAGTACAAAAAGGAAGACCTCAATTGGAAGCTCGGATTTTGGCTTGGACGCAGCGTAAACCTACGGATGGTTCGACCCATTGGAGCGTTCGTAAATTGGCGAAACATTTGGGTGTTCCGAAGACGACCGTGGCTCGGGTGTGGCAACGCGCCGGACTGAAACCTCATCGGATTGAACGGTATATGGCGTCGGACGATCCGGATTTCGAAACCAAAGCTGCCGACATCATTGGTCTATACATGAACCCGCCGCGACATGCAGCTGTGTTTTGTGTGGATGAAAAGACGGCGATTCAAGCTTTGGATCTGTCTGGACCCCGTCCTTCCTCTGCTCATCAGCGCGTCCATCGAGAGATCCACATCATTGTCTGTGAAAGACCTGCACAAGAAGCTCATGGCTTATATCCGCCTTTACAACAAAGTCGCCAAGCCCATCAAATGGAGCTATAGTGACTCATCCAAACGAATTACTACCGATTCATATGGGACAGTCCACTAGTGGGACCCGACCTGTCTGAAGCTAGCACTGCAGCTTTCTAATCGACTGGTTGGATCCCATTACTGCGCTAATTTAATCCAGGTGGCCCGGGAGACTTTTACAATGTGATCTGTCAGCATCTACATCGCCGCATACAAAGACACGGACCAAGCTATTTGACCCTATCGGAACATCGACATGCTAAACCGTTTTTCGTAGTGGAAGAAGACATTTGAGTGGGGGGACTGTTTGATGCGCCAAATTTCGGAAGGCTTGTTGATCCAAGGCCCGTATCTGAAGACGGCATGGTAGTACTACCAGGCCGATACAGGAGTCCCGTCAGTCATTTCCGAGTTTACAGACCAGTCCGTAGGTCGCGCTAGACGCAGGCGGATTGGCTGCTAAGGCGGGGCAGGAACGCTTGCCTTATTCCCTTCGAACCACGCGAAAACAGAAAAAGCGTTCCGATTCCCCCAGCGACTCAATTCGCGATTCCGATCCAAGAATCGTGACGAACCGGACGAAGGAGTTCTTGTCCATGACCACTGGAAGAGTCGGATCGGTCGACGTGCTCTGGCGCACTTCCTCCAGGTTGG
>QHXC01000565.1 GCA_003222815.1 Acidobacteriota bacterium
AGCAGTGTTCGATATGCAAAGAACACGGATGCTGCGCCTCCGCTTCCGCCCAGCGGTGTGACGAGAATGAGAGTAACAACGCATATCGTGATGGCCAGTTGCAGCCGCGTTTCGATTCCTAATACCTTCAGCATCGCTTCACTCTAACATCGAGGCCAAATTCGGTCCCGACTGACCATCTTCAGCAGTCGAAATGACAGAATTTGTTATTTTTCAGGCGTATCGCGCCGCCAAATCACGGATTCTCATGACAAAGCAATATGGCTACCCGCTTGCACGATACAGAACGGCTGTTAGGCCAAACTGGAATGGTTCAAATCTGGACGCTGAATCACGGATTGACAGCATGGTGGCCCTTACTTAACATCACTGGCCGACGACAGGGTTTGGCGTAGCAAAAATAATCGAAGACGTACCAACTTGGAGGGAAAACGTTCATGAAGAATAATCGAGGATTTTCACTTTTGGAATTGTTGATCGTGGTGGCAATCATTCTGATCATCGCGACGATCGCGATTCCTAGCTTGCTTCGGTCCCGTCAGGCTGCCAATGAATCTTCTGCGGTCGCGAACCTGAGGACAATCAATACTGCTGAAGATGGTCAGTCGGGACCGAATTTGGCCTCGATGTTAGAGTGAAGCGATGCTGAAGGTATTAGGAATCGAAACGCGGCTGCAACTGGCCATCACGATATGCGTTGTTACTCTCATTCTCGTCACACCGCTGGGCGGAAGCGGAGGCGCAGCATCCGTGTTCTTTGCATATCGAACACTGCTGCTGGCGACCATAATCCTGTGCACGATAGGTTCTCTACGGCAGGATCTCCGTATTTCACCAGTCTTCGTGGGTTTGATTGGCGTAAATATCGTTCTGGCTCTGATCTCGGTATGGAGAATCGAGGGGTCGCATTTTGCCGGCATGTATCTCTGGTACCGGCATACGTTTTTCATTTCCGCCTTTCTTGCTCTCGCCCTGTACAGCCGCTATCAATCGGCTCGATGGAGAGGAGCGCTGCTGGGTGGGATCGTCTTTTGCAACCTCATCCACCTCGTGCCGGAACTTGTGATGAACCGCCGGCCGGTGGCCGGCTTTTCCACCTTTAATCCAAATTATTTCGCCACGTTCATGCTTATCGGCATGGCGGCAAGTCTGGCGGTTGTTATATTCGGGACGAGGTTCCGCTGGAGAATCGCCGCTTCGATATCGGGGTCGTTACTCTTGTTCGGCATCATCCAAACTGCATCGCGTGGCGGAGCACTGGCGGCTGGGCTGATTATAGTCGTTGCCGCAGTTCGCTCAGGTAGCCGCATTCCCAGGCAAGTGTGGATGTTTGTCGGACTCGCGGGACTGGTGGCGATCGTTGTCACCAGTCCGTACCTGGTTCGGAAATTTGTGGATCGGGGAGAGCTAGATCCGTACAACTATGCTCGCACACAGATCTGGAGTAATTCGGTTCGAATCATCGCCGAAAAACCGCTTCTTGGTGTGGGCTTCGGCGAATACTTCAACGTATCGAAGCGCTTCGCGTTTCCGGTCGAAGGGCTGGTCGCCCGATATTTGAAACGCGCACAGATCGCGCACTCTGAATATCTGCAATACGCCGCCGAGACGGGCATCCCGGCGACACTACTGCTGTTCTCACTTCTCGGGTATTTAGTCTTTCTGGCTTGGAAGCGCGCGGAGACGGTCTTGCCCGAATATCGATGTTTTCATGAGGCAGCGATCCTCACGGCGGCCGGCATCGGGACGCACGCCCTGGTGGACAACTGCTGGACCATTCCCGTGACCTGTTCGGGACTGATCGTGCTTTCGCTTGCGGATTGTCTCCCGCTTTGGCAAAGGAATCGAGCAGCGCTGTGGACCATGCCGCGGGTGGCGTTAGCCGGCGTCGCCCTGGCAGTGCTCTATGTGTACTCCACCGTCATTCCCGGGCTGGGCCTTTATTACAACGACAATGGCCATCAAGCTTTCGAACGTTCGGATTTCAACGAGGCTGAGCGATACCACCTTAAGGCTATCGCGATCGTGCCGGATCATCCCCTGTTTCTGGACAATCTGGGAACGGTGTACCTGCAACAGTTCACGGATACCAAAGATCAAAGGACGCTTTCACTTGCCAGCCGTTATTTTGCTCGAGCCATCGCTGCAGGGCCGCACTCGTTCGATCCGCGTATCCACATGGAAACCGTTTTGATCCGCTCCCTAACCGGGAACCGGGAACAAGACCGGGAAATACACAAGCAGATCATCGAAAACAACACCCGGTTGCTGGCGATCGATCCATTCATTCCGTTCGTTCGCAAGAATCTGGCGGAGGCCCTCTATCAGCTGGGTCAACCCGAGCGGGCCTTCCAGGAACTCCAGAAGGCAATCGAATACGAACCGAACTATGTGCCGGGATACCTCCAGTTCGGCGTATGGTACGGCCAACTGGGAAACAAGAGCGAAAGCGAGCGCTACACGGCCCAGGCCGTGCAGATTGTCAACAGGTATCGAGAGTTTCATCCGAAGGAAGCCTACGAAGGAATCCTGCTCGCACGCCCCGAAGGGTCCTGGCTCTGGAACAAATAGGTGTCTTTGGGCTCGCTGCAGAGTAGATCACCTCAAGTCGACAGGCCCATGTCCTTTGTGCTTCACTGTTACCTGGCTGACCCAAATGAAGAAAGCACTGATTACCGGCATCACTGGACAGGATGGTTCGTATTTGACGGAGTTTCTGCTCTCGAAGGGCTACATCGTGTACGGAGTCATACGCCGTTCGAGCTCCTTCAATACGGGACGGATCGACCACATTTATCAAGACCCGCATGATCCGAGCCCCAGGATGCGGCTGATCTATGGCG
>QHXC01000566.1 GCA_003222815.1 Acidobacteriota bacterium
GAAGCCGGGTGCTCCCGTATCCGCGCCGTGCACCTGGGAAGAGTTGGAAAGCGGTAAGGTCGGGCCTCGAACGTTCACGCTGAGGAACATGGCCACCCGCATCAAGGACATCGGCGATTTGTGGTCCGGCATGCGAAGACAGCGAAGATCGCTGCAGCGTTCACTGCTGAAATTGCGTGCCCTTTCCTAACTAAGGCGACGCCGAACGAAGTGAGGCCGGGTGAGGACACAGGATGAGCCAAATCCGTGCGCAACGCCCCCTTTTGTTCCGCGATCTCAGCGCCTGTACGGGTTCTTTGATACCAAGGGCTTCCAAAGATCGCCTTAAGCTGCCGTTTCCTTATTGTGCGCGTCATATATATTCGTATATATTAGGCAAGTGAAAGTTCGGCTGGGACGAGAAAAAGGCCGAAGAGAATTTACAGGATCATGGCGTTACGTTTGAGGGAGCACAAGCAGTCTTCTTCGATCCTAATGCCCTCGACGTTTTCGATTCCGAACATTCCACGGCCGAGGAAGCCCGTTACAACATTATCGGCATCTCGTCACGGCGCCTTCTCTTTGTTGCCTACACCGAATTAACAGACAAAACCATTTGGCTCATCTCTGCACGGAAAGCAGAAGCCCAGTACCGAAAACTATATGAAGAAGAAAACGCGTAAGCCGAAATCGAAGGATGTCACCGTCGCTGTGACCCAGAAAGACTATGATCGCGAAGTGCGCGCCGGAGTGAAGGAGGATGAGACGTTCAAGTCTGGCGTCTATCGCGGACGGCGCGGTGGCTTTCTTGAGCGACATCCAGAAGCTCTCACTGAAAAGGTCGAAACGAAGATCGGAATCTACATTAAGCTCGATCGAGACATCCTTCAGTTTTTCAAGCAACGGGCAAAGAGGCCTAACGCCGCGCCTTATCAGACGCAGATCAACAATGCGCTCCGCGCATTTATGGAAGGAACACAAGAACCGCCTCACTTTTCTGAATTGATCAACAATGAAAAGTTCATCGCTGCCCTGGCCGAGCGGGTCCGTCGTGGAGTTCCTTCGCGAAGCTAATTCGATCAGGCGATCATCGCCTGCTGTCTCATCAGCCGAACCGTTTCGGCGCATCGTCCTTACAGCATTGCCAAGGCGCAGTGGGCGGCCAATCGCTCAACGGCAATCACGGATGGCAGATCCAGGGACGGAAAAGACTTAATAATATCGGCGGGCGGGACGCCGGCCTCCAATAGTTCGAGAACCTGTTCGACAGAAACCCGGGCGCCGCGAACTCGTAGTTTGCCTCCGAGCACTTCTGGCGTCTGTTCGAACCAGTCCCGCAAGCTAGCTGGGATATCGCTGAGGTTCATACGATTCAAAGGTACTACAGGACATTGAATTGACCAAACGCGGGCTGCCCTCCATCAGTGGCTTGATATCCGCGACAACGCCTCATCCGGAAGGAATCTTCTCCGAAAATCGAGCGATGCGATCGAGCGTTTCCTCGAACTCTTTTATGCCTCCGATTCGCCATTCCACTTCGCGCCATTGCGTAGCTTGATTCACTGACAATTAAGGTCATCTGCCGGAGTTGCGGATATCCGGACGTCATTTGTGGATAGGTTGCGAATACTGACGCGCCATGCGCGTCCTCTAAGCGCGAATCTGGAACAGGAGGCACACGTTCGCCGGTCGTGTCAGCAGTGGGGTCTGACGTTGCGAATAACGAATGAAGGGCATCATTGGCAGATAACCGACGGAGGCTTCCTGGCCGAATGGTGGCCGTCGAGTGCAAAACTCGTGATTGGCAAACGTTGGCACGACGGAATTCACTGTCATGACACGACATGGGAGTCGGTAAAACCATCCAAGCCACCGGAGTGTCGGAATTACTCGCACGCGAAGCTGGAATATCGAAGGTCCTGGTCGTTTGCCCTGCTTCGCTGAAATCGCAGTGGCGGAACGAAATGGGGCGCTTCTGCACGCGGGATTGTCAGTTGATCTCCGGCAGCGTCGCGTCGGAGCATAGGAAAAATAAGCGAGGCCCGCAAGCTGGATGAGCCGAAGAACCGAAATGGCGCACCCATTGGTAGGCGCCTGCGGTTCAAACTCGCCAACACTTTGCCGGGAGAACGCTTGTCTCAGGATCTTTGCTGGGCATTGAGATTGGCCGCTTGAATGTGTTCCACAGGCACATTGGCGAGAGTCGGGCTGTGAAGGAATTCCCGAATCACGCAAAGGATTTCCCCCTGGGGGAAAGATTTTTTCGATAGCGACGAAGGATTTCCCCAGAGGGAAAAAGAGGATCCCCATAGAGACAAACAATTCTCCCAGGGGGATAAAGGCTCCCGTAGCGTTTAAAGACACCCCGCAGATGCGATAAAAGAATTCTGGTGTGAAATAAAGAATTCCCCTTGGGGGAAAGGAAGTTCCGCACGGCGTTGACATTTGAGGATTGTCGCGATTGAACACCGACCAGATGTTCTTGTTTGGAAGGATGCCGCAAAAGGTCCGCCAAAATTGATCACGATCGTTCAGAGAGCGAGATCCACACGAAAGCTTTCTTTGATCCCGAGTTTTTTGCAAGGGGA
>QHXC01000567.1 GCA_003222815.1 Acidobacteriota bacterium
TCGCTCGATCACGTGGAGGGCTTCGCTGTGGAAGTTGCCGGCTCGGTCGAACCAGGTTTGATCGTTGAAACCAATGGTGTCCACGACCAGCGTTTCCCCGTCCCAGCGGCCGGTCGATTGTCCCATCCATGTATCCACGGGGGGTGGCTCCGTCTTCCCCATTTTGATGACGCGGCTGGCGCTCGCATACTCATACGCCATGAGGATGTCGTTGTTGTGCGTTTGCAGGATCTGAAACGGATACGGCATGTAGGTCGCACGGGGTATCCCCGGGAGGTAGCATTTGACCTCCGGGTCTCTGCTCAGCCAATTCTCGTAGTTCTCTTTCTTCTTTGCTGCCGCCCACGGCTGGTACGGGATCTGGTTGCCTTCCACCACGCTCAACCCGGCGGGAACAGCAGCGATGGCACCAAGCTCGAGCACGGGACCGCTCCGTGCGTGATGGTCCAGCAGATCCCAATGCGCCGTCCCCATCGCCTGCCAGATGCCGTTGAGGTCCGGCTTGCCGTCCGCCGTACGCGATAGCTTCACGTCCGGTACCTGACCTTCGACAGGCTGCCTCATCATCTGTGAAATTCCGAGCGCGAGACCGGCGGAGACAACCGCAATGGACGCGCCTTTCAGCCAGTTCATCAGTCACCTCTCGCAGCTTACTGCGTCCCGGCTCTCGCTGCGGCCTTGTCTTTAGCGCGCCCCGCGCTGAGAGTATTGGGGACGGCGTGATTCCCCTCGTGACACGCGTACTCGAACAGTTCGTACTTCGGTTCCCGGTTCAGGCTCATCGCTACTTTCCAGGGCGCCGTAAAGACCTTGGGATCTTCGACGACTACCTCGTAGTTGATTGTGTTTTCGTCGACTCGCGTAAAGCGCTCGACGACGTGCAAGTCCTCGCTCTGCGGAATCGATCGCACACGCTGGGTCGCGGCGTTGGTCGCCACGTTGCCCTTGTCGTTGTAGTTGGTGATGTCGACGACCAGGGTATTACCTTCCCAGCGTCCCCGAGAATCGCCGTTCCACAAGCGAACGCCTGATCCGAGATGTCGGCGCCCGTCGAGCGGGATAATACGGGCTTCGTGGATCATCTCGTAGACAATCGATACGTAGCCCGGGCCCTGCAGAATTTGGTACCCAGAGCCGTAACCCGTCGGGAAAATCCCGCCTGGGACGCCGCGCGTGATGCAGCGCTCCCAGGCGGTGAAGTTCACCCAGTCGTCCTGGATATGCCCCAGCCGGTAGTTTCGTTTCTCCTCGGCCCACGGCATGATCGGCACTCGCCCGCTGGGCGGATCGACAACCAGAGACCTCCCTTTACTCAGCTTCCTTTCGAACGAATCGTTGATGAAGCCAGGGCCGGTACCACGGCCCGTTCCGTCAGGATCTCCGGAATACAATCCAGGTTGGTCCTTTTCGTCGAACACTTCAAAGGGTGTATTCGTGTAGTTCGTCCAGATTCCCTGGATGTCGGGCTGGCCATCGGGCGTTCGAGGCGGAGTCCACTTCGTCGCCGGTTCGGCGCCGTTCGTCTCGGTCGGCTGGTCCCGACCAGCGACGCGGACGCATGCCGATATCGATATCGTGGCAATCGCGAGCGATACGAGACCTCTAATGCGCATCTATCACCTCGCAGTCGGCTGATATTTGTTCCTACTTCTTTTCCGAGGCATCGCGCCCATCGGCCGGCGCACCAGTTCCCGACGAACCCAGGAACAGCTTCTGTCCGTTGGCCAGCGTGGCTTCCCTGCCGTTGGCTCTATTGGACCCATCCTTGGCGCGGAACCCCAGGACCGTGACCTGGGTTCCCGGAGGCACCGAGTTCTTGTTCCAGCCGCGCCGGAGCAGCGCATTCGGTGCGCCGCCTTCGATCATCCATGCCACGACCTTCCCGTCCGGGCCTTTCACGTCGATGTGGAGCCACGCGTGGGGATTGATCCATTCCATCTTGGTAACGGTTCCTTTCAACGTGACCGGCTTGGACCCGTCAAATTCCGACGTGAATGCATGATGCGCGACTACGGGTGCGGCAGTTGCCAGTATGAGGATGCCGGCAGCCGCAAGAAAAAGACGCGTTTGCATTGACCTACCTCCTGGACGAAACGAACCTTCCGGGGAAACCGCGGCGCTCTCACATACCTGCTCGAATCGTGCGATGGTATCACCTGCCTGTCCCTGGTGAAAAGATTATCGACTAAGATTTGGATAGTAGAGCGGTCTCGGAACGGTACAAAACGCGGCAGGCCACATCACGGGTGACGGATGGGCTCGTAAAACTCGTTCCTGGGTCTATCCGATTGCGGTGGCTCGCGAGCAGTGTCAAGGCTGTGTGTCTTCCACGTCTGAAAACTTGAGAATGGTGTCGACAGTGTATTTCTTCTGTTCAGAATATTCATTAATCCAACGGATATTGAAGCCCTTTACCAGCAAGACACGGGCATTGAGGGTAATTTCCGTTCTCATAGGTAACCAGATCTCGTCATTGAATTTCCGCCTGTCGGCAACGATTGAGGCACCTTTTTGAAGTTTCGCCAGAATGCCCAGCCCTATCGAGATCGGATCGATGACCTCCACCTCAACCCGCGCGACCTGATAATCCTCTTCATCAATCCATGCTCGGCCAGCAACGTGCTGCATGTTCTTTCCCTCCGAGGTTTTGGGCTTGTAGGCTGCCCGCGGCCAAAAGTTCAGTAGTATAGCCGGCCGGCCACCAGTGGTTTCGCGCCCTGCCATCTCGACGTCAAATATGCCCAAGGCGTCATCGATGATCTGCTCTTCCCGTCGAAGCCGATCCACGCGATTTCGTTCGCGCTCGGGGGGAGTGATCGGGCTGCGTCTGTGTTCGGCGGCCTCGACGCGCTTCTCCACCTGCTGATCCTCTTTCTTGAGTTCGGCAGGCGTAAGGGGCGCGCCGTCCCTCACAATTCGCCGTCGATACCCACGCGTTCAGGGGAACCGGGAAACACTTCGAAAACG
>QHXC01000596.1 GCA_003222815.1 Acidobacteriota bacterium
CCAGAAAGGAAGCAATGCAATTCGGGCTCCTCGTACAACGTGACACTATTCTGCTGGGCTTTCGCTGCCGCCCAAGACTGATACGGAATTCGGTTCGCCTGGTCTTGAGGCGCGGGCTGGCCTCCAACTTCCGTTATCGCGTTCCGGATGTTGGCAAGTCCACCCGGCCCGCCTGCCCAATATCCCGTCATGTCCGGCTTGCCATCGGGCAAACGTTTTACTGGCCCTGCCGGTGGAACAGGGGCGCCACCGCGGCCGGGGCGACCGCGGCCTGCGCCGCCCTGCTGTACAGGAGGTTGCTGCCCGCCTTGGCCGGCTGCAGGCAGTGAGGCCAACGAGACGGGATTCAGCGTGGGGGGACCGGCCGAAGGCGGTGTACCAATTACCGCTAGTCCGGTGGGCCCGACGCCAAGCAGGGCCACGCCGGCCGCCATCACCACAATTGAACTCAGCAACCCACTTCTCATCGGATTCCTCCTCTTACCTACTCTGCTCTTTGGCGGCGTCCTCAGCGTAGGCGTGGCACTCGTATTCGAGGATTCTGAAGTTCTTTTCCTTATGACGATAGAGCAACATGCTCATCCTCCACGGTCTGGAAAACACCGTCGGATCAGTAACCGTAACTTCGTACGTGATGGTGTCCCGGTCCGTGCGCGTGTAACGTTCCTCTAGATGCAACGCTTCGCTATGGTAATTGCCGGAGGCGTCAAACCAGGTCTGGTCGTTGAAATCACCCACATCGACCACCAGCGTATTTCCTTCCCAACGGCCAATGGAGTCTCCATTCCAAAAATCCAAACCCTCAAGATGCGTTTTCCTGTTGAGGTACACGGTGCGAGTGTTGTGGATGTATTCGTAAACGAGCGTCACGAATTGCGGCGTCTGGAGAATCTGAAACGGAAAATGCATATATGTGATCCGTGGTACGCCGGGCTTGTAACACTTGTTTATCGGATCCAGGGCTACGCGATTCCTGAAGTTTTCCTGTCTCTTCGCAACGGCGCCTGGCAAATACGGAATCGTTCTACTGGGTGGATCAACGATCACGCCTTGTCCTGCCGGGACTCCGAATATCGCCGTGTGGGGCTCGATATTGTAGGTTGCCGAATAGTCGAGGACCTGCCAGATTCCCTGCAGGTCCGGTTGGCCGAAACCGGTTTTGGGAGGAGTGTAATTTTGAGCTTGAGCGTTGGCCCCGCGAGCCTGACCTGCGGCGGGAACGGGTGGCATCGAGAGGACGGCTGTGATTGCCAGTATCAAGACGATCAACCGATGTCTCATCTGGAAAAAAGCTCCTGTGTCCGGACGCACTTCGGATGAGAAATTCGCGGGAATATATTCCACGTGCCGGTCTGGCCTATTCCGGGCGTCGCTGGTTCAGACCGAAAATTTGTTGCCCGCCGGCGTTGACCCAACTTACTCGGGAGGCCCACATCCGCGGGGCACCGTCTTTGGCCGCAAAGCCCTGTACTTCGATCTCGTCGCCGAGTTTCAAGGTGTCCTTTCTCCAGCCATTTCTGTATAAGCCGTTTGGTGGAGGAGTCTCTGCACCCCAATTGACGACTTTGCCGTCAGGGTATGTCACATCGAAGTAAACCCATGAGTGGGGGTTGATCCAGTCCATCTTCGTGAATTTTCCTTTCAGTAGGACCGGCTTACCACTATCGAATTCCGCTGCAAACGCGTGGTGCGCGATGGCCGGCACGGCGGCCGCGATCAGGCTGAGTACTAAAACCACCACGGCCAGCTTGGCTCTCATCGGATATCGCCTCCGTTCTTAAGCTTGATGGCATGCGCCTCAAAAGCTAAACACCGCGTTATTTTAATGTCAAGAATGAATGGGGAAGGGAAGCACCTCATAAGAGTTAGGCGAACGCAGGTTTTTATAGATCGTCCTGAGGCTCCTCCAGTCCGTCTTGGTTCAGCTCTTCCGATGATTGAAGCACTTCGATTGCTCGTTCCCTATCTTCGGCGCGAACAAGAAGGCGAACGCCGTATCCACGGAACTTCAGCTTCAACGTCGGGAACAGGTCTCGCAGAGGCAGATGCCGACTCTGCTTGCACCACTGAGTAAAATTGGCCAGAGAGTTCCGGAGCTTCTTGCGGGAAGTCCGCCGCCTTAAGTGTGGCTTGCCGGCGCGATCCTTTCCCCACGTAAACTCAAACCCCGAAAAGTCGAACCTTGCCGAACCCGGCTCGCCATCCCGACTGAAGGGAAGAACCCGACTCTTGGCAGCGGCCAGTTGCAGTCCAAACTTTTCCAGGCGAAACTCCGGTGCTCCGTAGAAGCGTTGCGCTTCGTCCTGGTTTTCAAACGCGCACACGAAATCGTCCGCGTATCGAATCAGGCACGCCTTGCCTCTACAGTGCCACTTCACTTTACAAATCTGCATTAACGTCGCGCGCGGCTTGTCGGCTGCAACGTTTTGTTGGGCGGACTGGGCGTCCTTTGCACACTGATCTCCTTCCTTCTTCGAGGGAAGTCGACCCGCCGTTCTGACTCACCTGATCCCTATTTCTGGTTCACACTCGCGAGAATTCGCCCGGCCACTTCGGATGGGACACCCTTCGGACCACCAGTGATTACAGCATCCTTGCTGATCTCGCCATTGACTTTCGGGGCCCAAATCAGCTTTCCATCCAATAGCATTGCGACCGGTTTGCCGATCTGAGTTGTCGACAACTTCCGCATCTTCTCCGCACCTGCATCCGTGAATTGAATCGTCACGGTTCGCTGGTCCCCCGCGGACCCAGCACAGATGGTCAATCCGGCTTGACCTTGGCACGCTTCCAAGAGGACCGGCGGGTTGACCTCTGGTTCCAGAATCAAGAATGCCGCGTCGAGGATCGGCTCAGGGTCAAAGCTGCTGTTGTGCTGAACACCCACCGTCACAATGACATAGTTTCCGGGCTTTCTGTTTAGGCCGATGAATTCCCCGGCTCCATTGGCCGCCTCATTATTACCCACGCTACTTTCGTTCACAGTGACGGCACCGCCGGATTGGATAAGGCTCCAACTCAGACCCAGACCTGCCAGTTGTTCGTCAGTAACAGCCGGTACACGATCCTTCAACTGGGCTTTGAGTCGCACAAGCCGTTCCGCCGTGACGACGCTCTGAGCAATCCGAAGTTTCTCTTCGATCGTGTCTCCGGCCTTCACCTCAAGACTACCCCTTGTCGTTCCCGCACGGCAGGCTGAGAAAGCTAGCCCGACTACTAGTAATAGTGCTATCACTCCCCGGAATACGTGTACCCGTTGTTTCATGATCGTCTCCATGGGCTAGTCCGCCCAACGGCCAAGCGCTGAGCGGCCGGCGCGGGCCGGTACCCGCATTTCGCGAGTCCTTGCTCACGCGCCGGTCCGCTCCAGCGCATTGTTAGACCGCCCGTTTTTCCAATTCCAACGCCACCCGAATAGAGCTGTCTCAAAAGGGAAGACAGCGACATCTGCTGGACTCCCAATCTTCTTGTCGAAGGACTCGACGATTTCGCTTCGGACGAATACCGCGGCGCGGTATTGCCAAGCACCAAAGGACGGATCCTGCATGGATAGATAAGCCTTCAGTTTTGAGAACCACTGAGATTCGCGGTTTCGGACTTTCTTCACAAGATCGTTCCCGGTAGAGTCCGTGGTGGCCTCGACCACATAGACAGTCTTAGCCTGGAAATCGAGGGCTACAAAATCGGGGCAGCTCCACTCCCCGCCTGTATCGCTGAGAACGGAGAACTGTGGACAGACGAAGCGCTGACCGCCGCTAACGACGTACCACATTACAGCCTCTTCGTAGAGTTCCATGGAAGGCTCTCCTTGTTCGTCTGCCGGTCTAACGGCCTGCCGCTCAGCCGCGAGCGGCGCGAGAGTCATCTTGCGATCAAACGAAACCGATGCGCGCCGCTCGTCGGTCTGCGACGGCGTGTTAGGCGGTTTGTTCCGACGTGGACGACACTAGCGTTGTCCACGTGATTGGGTTCCCCTCGTCCTCAAGTGAGTTCGAAATCACGACATCGTCTCCGTCGCCAAAAACATTCTCGTAGCCGTCGCCGATGTAGACGCAACTCTCGGTGAAGCATAGTTCAAGAACATGAGGCGTCGAGTTAAAACCAGGCACCCGCCAACTGCTTAGGACTTTGCCGATGTGCGGGCGCCATAAAGGAAACTGAGACGCGTCATGATTTTCCAGCGAGCCCGCGCTGAAATGTGAACGCCTCATGAGCTGCAAGGAAAAGTGATCGTTCCATCCTGCGTTCTCTGCCCAGGAGCAATACAGTGGGCCATTGCCACTAAAGCTCAGGCCGACCTCACCGCCGATGTAGGTTGGGACCTGCTCTAACTCGACGGAAGTTACTTCGTTTTTGAGGGCCCTATAGACGACCTTGAGCAAGGAAGAACCCCCTGACACGGTTTAGGGCTTCGCGGAAACTGCTTTCAATCGATTCCATAATTCACGATGATCCGCCTAACGATTCTGGCGCTCAGCCGCGAGCGGCGCGAGCTTCAACGGGCAATACAGCCGCAAGCAATCCGCGCCGCTCGTCGGTCTGCAGCGCCGGGTTAGGCAGCATGCCGTCATCATCGACGTACCATCTTTCGAAAGATTCCTCGAAGCCAAGTCCGCCACTCCTTGGGCGAGAGCGTTCGTCCAGACTCGATCCACCGGCCTGAAGCGTCGCGCGTCCACTTTTTCGGCACACCATCGAGCGTCAGACTGGTGCCGGGATCGTGGTCAACAAACTCCACCAGCTGCGGGGCAAACCAAGCATTATCATTCGACTCTTCAAAACACACATTGAGTGCTGTGTCGTCTGTGGGCGTTCCGACGACCGAAACACCAGTCACCGATACAGTGGTGACACCGTGCACGACTCCACACCGCCCGGCAAAATCGGCGGATTCGGTTTCCGGGGCGCGCCGGATCCTTACGCGGTCTCCAAAACCGGCCGAAAGATGTCTCCAGCTCTCAGGTTCCTTCATAATCCCGATAACTATTCTGCCACCCAAGACATAAGCACCAAAGCGTCTGCCTAACGGTCTCACGTTCAGCCGCAAACCGCGCGAACCGACTGGTGTATGTTCCGAATGACCGTTGCGCGCGGCTTGCCGGCTGCAACGTGATGTTAGACGGTCACAGGATGCGCCGGTTCCAAGTTCGCGCATTACATGCGACGAATGAGCATCCGCCGCTTTCGGGAATAAAGGTAGTCTTGAATGGCCCGTCGTCGATGCACCTGCAGCCAGGACCGCTAAAGCAGTCCCGCTCGTCGAATTCAACCATGAAAGTCCACGAACGGCTACCCGTTTCTCTCGGCTGACGCATAATCGATGGTTGCCTCGATTGCCGGAATTGGAGATCACCGTACACCTGGATGACCGAATACATTTCTGTGTCAGCCCTAACAAATCGAGATTCTCGGCCGACCTTCATCGGCCTCTATGATTCGCCACCGTCCGCTAAACTGCTTCGGATTCGGTAAGCGGACTTGACGGCGCTCGGGACCAGCGTGGTCGTCGCCGGCGTCCTTCTTAAAATTTGACTTCGCTAACTTCCTATCGGAAACTATTTGCGAGCGGTGACGACGGGTCCAAGTACCGGGTCTGAGAGCATTGTCCCCCGGGGCGTCAGGACAAAGTTCCATTTGAACTTCCTAATCCTGTATTCAGGAGCGCCGATCTCTTTGTCGCACCGCTCATTTCTTCCGCCTCTTTCTGGCGCACTTTCGCCGCCCAATCGACCTAGTTCCGGTGTAGGCTGCCTAACGACTCAGCGTTCAGTCGCAAGCGCGAAGTCGATATCCTTCACCCGGAGTGTTGGCCTGCAGAACTTCGCTGATCTGCGTAATTCCGATGTCGAACTTTTCTTCTAGGACGAGACGCATGGTCTCGATGCCGAGCGATCAATCCCGCCCAAAACCGAACGGCTATGGATGCACACTTTCCAAGAACCAGTCGGTCGGTATCTCCTTGCCGAGGCCCTTGGCTTTCGCCTCGAGGTAGACTGCGTTACCAACTGCGGCGAACTGAATCCCTAGGCCGATATTGTTAATAAAGCAGGTCGCTTCGTTAGGTGATGTCCTTCCGGGAACTCTGCCGCCAATCACGTCCTTCAGTTCAGGAGAGTTGACCCAAAATGGCGCGGCCTCACTATCCCCAGTGGATTTTTTGTCACCTCGGATGAAATCGACGGGATCGTGTGCGAAAATTTTCTGGTCGCCGCAACCCGCAATGTAGTTTTCTGGGGCGAAGTTTCGGGAGTGGATCACGATGCGATCCGCTCTTCGGAGCGTTCCGTCATCGAACTCAGAATCCTTAACACAGGTCGCATGCACACCAGGCTTGATCCACGTTGGCGAAATCACTCTGGTGATCGCATTAGTGGCGGCCACGAGAATATCCGCGTCTTTGGCCGCTGCCTCAGGTGACAACATTGGCACTACAGGAATCCCTTCAAGCCGCTCCATCTGTTCGGCAAACTTTTCGCGATTGGCTTTCGTTGGGCTATAGACGTTGACTTTCTTGATATCGCGCACAGCGCAAAAAGCCGGCACATGGGCACCAGCTTGCCAGCCCGAACCAAAGATAGCTAAAACCGAAGCGTCCTTCCTGGCCATTTCGCGTGCGGCCAGAGCGCTCGTCACCGCGACTCGTATGGGCTGCACCACGCCATCGGGAAAAATCGCCAAGGGTTCGCCCGTTTCTGCCGAAAAGAGTTGAATTAATCCGACCCATTTCTTTCCGGGAGCGGCGGGAACTTTGTGCTTAATCACCCGGTTTTCCCGGTTTTCCCAACGGATCACATCGGAGTTAAGGCGCAAAGCAACGATCTTCGATTCGACCAAACCGCCTTCCATCGATTTGAAGGCATACACGCAGCCTTCATGCACGCCTGGCAAATACAGATCGCTGCGCGGCCGATTCACCGCCCTGCCGCTGGCTTGATCGAGGTACGCCCGTTCAAGCGCCTTGAAAGCAACGTCCAGCGTTAGGACAGATTCGATGTCTTCATTGCTGAGAATCAGCATAAAACCCTACAGATTTTCTCCCTGCATTCGAATCCGGTCCATACGCTAAGCTGGAGTCTCAAAGTTGATGACGCGAGTGTACGTTTTGTCGATAAACTTCGGCCACGGGGAGCTCGGGTTCGGAGCTTGTCCTATGGCAAAATCCATGCCCGAACCGGAATATTCGATCGACTTCAGATTGTCCGTAGCCATGGCCTTGGAGGCGTTGGCAATGACGGTTTTTGCGTCTTGCGCGATAGCAGCCCATGACAAGAGCATCACGATCGCCAGGACAGCCATACATCTCTTAAATCATTTTCGCCTCCAGTCAATAGCCGCGAATTACGCGAATTACGCCAATGCGTTCGCG
>QHXC01000597.1 GCA_003222815.1 Acidobacteriota bacterium
GCGATGGTTCTTTGGGACAAAAGGATTCGCGGAGACGGCTATCGGAGCTCCCCCGGGCGCGCTCGCGAATGCAATCTATAATGCGTGCGGGGTGCGGATACGGGACCATCCGATCACCAAAGAAAAAATAATGGCTGGTCTGAAAGCGAAGGGCCTAATCGGGAGGGCCTGAACATGAAAAAGATTTCTATCTACCGCCCCACGAGCATCGAAGAGGCGATACAAGTGTTGTCTCTGCATGGAACCGAAGCTGGAGTCTATGCCGGCGGGACAGACCTGCTGATCCGGTTAAAGAATCGGCTGAAGCAGGCGCCGACCTATTTGGTCGATATTAAGAAGATAAACAATCTCCGGTACATCAAAGAAGACGCACAGGGTGGCGTACAGATCGGCGCGCTGACGAAAATCGCCGAACTGGCCGAGTCCGAGTTGTTGGCCAAGAAATATCCGATGCTGGTTGAGGCCGTCCGGATGATTTCTTCACCGGAGTTGCGGAACGCATCGACATTGGGGGGAGACATCTTGCAGGAAGTCTGGTGCCAGTATTTGCGTGGAGGATATGCCTGCTGGAGAAATGGCGGATACATCTGCTATGGCGCCATCGGCGATAACAGCTATTACCACTCCGCCATGGGAGGACGGCTATGCTACGCCGTCTATCCGGGTGATGCGGCGACTGCGCTGATTCCTTACGATGCGAAGGTGAAGCTGGCAACTCCGTTCGGAATGAAGGAACTGACGGTCGAGCAGCTTGTGCCGGGCGACATGATGGTGGATGGAAGAATCCAATCCCATGTCGTCCGCTTCAACGAGATCCTCACCGAAGTAGTCATACCGCCGCCAAAGCCTGGATTGCGGGCCTCGTTCGAGAAGCTGCGGCCAAGGGGTGTCTGGGATTTCGCCATGGCGTCGCTGGCGATAACTCTACAGCTTCGGGACAAAACCATCGAGGACGCGAGAGTCGTATTCGGAGGGATATCGGGAAAGCCCCTGCGCGAAACGGCAGTGGAGAACTTCCTCAAAGGAAAAACACTCAGCACGGATTTGGGCAATCAGGCGGTCCCCGTCGCTCTGACGAATGCAGCACCGCTCAAATACAATGCGACGAAAATCGATATGGCCAAGGGCCTTCTCGTTTCCGGGCTGGTGAGGCTAAATGCGGCCGCGTAGGTTCCCACTAGCGATGACCCATGCAATTAATTGAAGGCATACTGTTCGAGCCTGTGGGTTGCCTGGCCGAATTTCCTTCAGAAGAATTTAATGAAATCGCAGTAAGACTGTTCGACCGGAAAAAGAAGGCAAGTAAATCCGCCAGCCGATCAGAAGATGTCGTACCGGCGCTCTCCGAACTCAAGGCCATGGGCATCAGGTTAGTGATAGCCTCGTCACTTTCGGACACCGCGATCTCGCACTTCCTGGAAAAGTTTTCTCTCAAGGACTTTTTCTCCGAAGTATGGACGCGAGACAATGCAAGCGGTATTAAAGTGGTGCCTCTGGTGAAGGCGATCATCAACGCATCCTTCAAACCCGAACATGTGATGTTCCTCACCGATACGGCAGAGGGCCTCAAGGTAGCGAAAGAAGTCGGCGTGAACTCCATTCTGATGATCAACGATCCGGATGAGGCCAGAAGGCTGGCCATGGACGACCCGGCAGGAGGCATTGTTTCGCTCCATGAGCTACCCGATTTCATCAGACTTATCGTCGCTGAAAACGCCAGATTGCCCCGTTTGTAGCAGGGGAGTTCGGCAAATACAGATGTTTCCTTGTGTGGGGAAGTATACGCATTTCGTTGTTGCCGAACGTGGGGTTGAAGCGAAGTCCCCTCCTTGGCAAAGGAGGGGTGGACGCGCCATCCAGAAATGTCCCCGTTCCTTTAAAAGGCGCGGACGGGGTGGTTCGTTCAAACTCCAAAACAAAAGCTTTATTGGTGAGTTTGGTGTGACCAAAGTCAATCAGGAGCCCTTGATCGTTTCGATGGATTGGGATGGCAAAGCCATCACCGGTAACGTCGTTGCAGCCGGAGCCACTATGCTCATGACAAAGGCGGAACTCAATCCGAACAACTGGACGCTGCACATCGAAGCCGAAGGCGAGGGAACGAAATACGTCCTCAATGGCAGATTCCAAACCCTGACGTGGCTTGCCCGTTCCGTGATCGGCACATACACGAATGGCGCTCAAAAAGGCACCTTCAAGATTACGAGGCAGTACTAACGCTCGGACAACCATCACCGACACAGGGCCACCTTGAACTGCCGATTTTAGGTTTATACTTTGCACTTCGAACTTCCATACTTAGATTAAGGAGGCCCTATGAGGCGAAAAGTGTATGTCGCGGCTGCGCTCCTGGCCCTGATCGTGGCGATGCGAGAGACCCAGCGCGCGCAGGACGCTCGCGGCGTCTTACAGGCCGCAGTGAAGGCCATGGGGACAGCCAATGTGAAGACAGTTCAGTATTCCGGGACCGGCTTTAATTCCGCAGTGGGTCAGAGCTTCAGTCCGGCGGAGGACTGGCCGCGGTTTGAGGTGACGCGGTACACGCGCACCATCGACTACGACGCCAAATTCTCGCGCGAAGAGCTCACGCGCAGACAGGGAAACAATCCGCCCCGCGGAGGCGGCGGCACGCCGCTTCAGGGTGAGCAACAGCAAGTCGCCGTTGTCAAAGGCAATTACGCCTGGAACATGGACGGGCAGAATCCCGTACCCCAGCCAGGTCAGTATCTGGCGGGTATCCCTGTTGCGGAGTTCCGGCAGCTCGATATCCTCCTCACGCCGCACGGCTTCCTCAAGGCGGCGCTGGCCGCAAACCCGACAGCCATCTCCTTGACATTGCCCGGATCGCCGGGCGCTATCACGCAGAACGGGAAGGCGACGCTGGTCTCATTCACGGCGATGGGAAAGTACAGAGTCAATGGAACGTTCAATGATCAGAATCTGCTCGAGCTGGTCCAAACATGGATTGCGAATCCAGTCTACGGGGACATGCTGTATGAGCTGCGCTATACGAACTACAAAGATTTCGGCGGCGTGAAACACCCCACCGTGCTCCATATCCACCAGGGTGACCCGCGGCTGAGCGTGGCCCACAATTCTATGGAGATCACGCTGACCAACGTCCAACCAAATGTCAGTGTCCCGGCCATCACAGTGCCGGATGCAGTACAAAAAGCAACGGCGCCGCCCGTGCGCGCGGAGTCGCAAAAGCTGGCGGATGGAGTCTGGCTCATCGCCGGCGGCACGCATAACAGCCTTGCCGTCGACTTCCGCGATTTCGTCACCGTAATCGAAGCACCTCTCAACGAGGAACGCTCGCTCGCGGTGCTCGGCGAAGTGAGCCGGCTCATTCCGAACAAGCCGATTCGTTACGTCGTGAATACGCACCACCATTTCGATCACTCAGGCGGGCTCCGCACCTATCTTGCGCAAGGCGCCACGATCGTCACTCATCAAGCGAATCACGAGTACTACGAGCAGGTCCTCTTCAACCCGGCCCCACGCACGCTGCAGCCGGACAGATTCTCCACTTTCTATCCGTACTTCGCAGGCGGCAGGCGACCCCTGCCGATTGAGACGGTGAACCAGAAGTACGTCCTGAGCGATGGTGTGCGGACGATCGATCTTTACCCGGTGCAAGGACTGAACCACGCCGCCGGCATGCTGATCGCGTACTTCCCGAAGGAAAAGATCCTGGTGAATGCCGATTTGTACACACCACCCGCTCAGGGCGCACCGGCTCCAGCTGCGAACGCAAACATGAGAACTCTCCAGCAGAACATCCAGCGGCTGAAGCTTGACGTCGCCCAGCACGTACCCATCCATGGGCAGCCCGGGCCGATGGACCAGTTCGCGCGGATTGTCGGAAATAGATCGAATTAACGGTGCTTGGGTCAGGTAAAACGTTTGAAGTTCAGAGTGGACCAGGAGTGCAAAGTGCTCTCGAGTTACTTTGCACTCTCCACTTGAACTTCAGCCGAAGAACGCGGCGGCCCTGGCCTCTACGTACAGGGGCTTTGCCGAATAATTCGGGGACGATCGCTAAGGGAATGCGCAAAAATAACTTGGCAGAATGCCCGATCGGGATCTGACCAATGTTCAATTCCCAATGCTCAATTCTTATCCGAACAGAGGGAGG
>QHXC01000598.1 GCA_003222815.1 Acidobacteriota bacterium
AGCCGGTTACATCCACGTATTGATAACTGCATTGGGCTTTGTGACGTTGCCGGTGACTCAGGCGGAAGCGCAGTCCCCGGCGAACCCCATACCCACGCGGCTGACGCTAGCCCAAGCCGAGAATTTGCTGATTGAGCGAAATCTCACGATACTTGCCGCGAAGTATCAGATTGAAGCGAACCGGGCAGCGCGTCTGATTTCCAGCTATAAGCCGAATCCCATATTGACAGTTGGCGTCGAGCAACTGCCCTTTGTTTCTCCTGTTCCAGGCAGTGTCCCGCGACTGCTTGGCACGAATCCGGATGCCGGTGCGAACCCCGTGTACACCCTGAGAGTGGACAAGATCTGGGAACGCGGTGGCAAACGGGAGCTGCGAACGTCGCTTGCCGATGAACAGCTTCAGGCATCGGAGGCACAAATGCTCGACGCGACTCGGACCCAAGTCTTTCAACTGCGACGTGCCTTTGCGACAACGATGCTCGCTCGGGAAAACCTCAACCTGGCCGAAGCCGCCGACCGGCAGTATGCGCAGACGGAGAATCTGACCCAGGCCAAGGTAGACCAGGGCGACATCGCTAAAGTTGAGATTTACCGTGTCAGCGCTGGCCGGCTCCAATATCAACAAGCGGTATTGCAGGCCCGAACTGGTTACGACGGGGCGATCCGTGACGTGCTCAATCTTCTGGGTGCGCGGGAAGAAGAGGTTCAAACCTCTATCGTCCAGACAGCTCGGGTACAGCCGCTTGCCGCTCGGGACGCCGCGCCCGTTGCCAGCGATTTGCAAGGGCTGGAGTCACCACGCACGCCATTGGAACTGATCAGCGATTTCGATGACCGGCCTGTACTTCAAACACTGAATGAACTGCGATCGATTGCGCTCGCTGAGCGTCCGGATGTATTGGCGGCGCGCCATCTGCTGGCCTCAGCCGTGAACGGAGTGCAACTGGCGCAGGCTCAGCGTACGCGCGACGTCGATACGGCGTATGAATACCAGCGTGTCGGTAATGATCATTCACTCGGTTTCGTTGTCCAGGTTCCGCTTCTTCTCTACAACAACCAGCGTGCCCTATTTGCACAGGCCGAGGCGCAGAAGCGCGCGGCCGAAGCCCAGTTGAAGCAGGCCGAACTGCAGGCC
The DNA here is from genome assembly GCA_003222815.1 of Acidobacteriota bacterium. Classification (GTDB taxonomy): domain Bacteria; phylum Acidobacteriota; class Terriglobia; order 20CM-2-55-15; family 20CM-2-55-15; genus 20CM-2-55-15. The sequence goes on from QHXC01000598.1 coordinate 1,136, forward strand.
GTCACGGATGTCGACAAGGCGTACCGGTCCTATCTTTCAGCGCAACGGGTGCTCGAAGTTTACAACACGCAGAACCTTTCGCAGGTCGACAAGCTGCGCACCGTTGCAGCGGTTAGTTACAGAGAGGGCGCCTCGAGCCTGTTTGAGTTCCTCGATGCGCAACGCGCTTATAGCCAGGCCATGACCGCCTACAATCAGGCGCGCTACGACTACCAGATGACCTTGTGGGAGTTGGAACAGGCAACGGGCCGTTCATTGCGGTAAGGCAAAGGAGAAGAGATTATGGAAGATTCCAATGTCAAAGCGAAAGAACAGCAGAGCCAGGAAACTGCGGCAGTGACGCACTCCACGTCCAATTGGATCAGACGGCGCTACATGGTCGTTGCCGCCGTGTTCTTGCTGGTGCTCGCCGCAGCCGTCATTGTCCGGCCGTTGGACCGGAGGAACGACCCGAAGCCGCAGCAAGCAGCGGCCCCATCCTCAAGTGATGTCATCGAGGCGACCCCTGAGCAACTCGAACAGGTCCGGATTGAAACCGTGCGTGAGCAGGTCATCGATCTGGATCTCCAGACGACGGGTAAAGTTGGATTCAACGAGGATCGAATGACACCAGTCTTCTCGCCCTATGCTGGCCGTGTTCTGGAAGTTCTCGTCAACAAGGGCGATCTCGTCAAAACCGGCCAACCAATACTCGTCGTTGAATCGCCCGATTTGGTGACGGCGGTCAACGACCTTGCCGAAGCCCGCGCAGAAGCAGAGAAAGCCAAAATCGCGCTGGATAGCGCCGACAAAGCGGCCCAGCGCGCCCGCAACCTGAACGCGCTCGAGGCGCTGGCGGCGAAAGAACTACAGGCCTCGGAATCCGATCTTGCACGTTCGCGTGAGGATTACCGTCGAGCACTGGCAAGGGTAGCGGCAGTGAGGAACCACTTGACGCTTTTCGGCAAGAGTACCAGCGAGATTGCTCAACTTGAAGAATCCCTCACCGATCAGATAGACCGCCAAGTCGTGATTCGTGCGCCCCTGGCGGGGACGATCGTGGAACGTAAGGTCGGGCCTGGACAATACATAAAATCCGACGCTCCGGAACCGCTCTACCTCATCAGTGACCTGTCAACTGTTTGGGTGAACGTGGACATTTACGAAATGTACCTCCCGCAAGTCCATGTCGGAGCGCCGGTCGAGATCACGGTCGCGGCGTACCCTGAGCGCAAGTTCCCTGCGCGCATAACCGCCATCAACCCGATAGTCGATGCCCAGACGCGCACCATTCACGTGCGCTGTCTGGTGCCGAACGCTGCAGGCTTACTCAAGCCTGAAATGTTCGCCAATATTCGCATCAGCGATGCGGCCAAGCAAAAACTACCCAGCATTCCATCGACTGCCGTTCTCACCGAAGGCTCAGAGTCGTTTGTATTGGTGGAGGCATCGCCCGGGCGCTTCCGGAAGCAATATGTGAAGTCCGCACGAGACCTTCAGGGTTACACGGTGGTCACGCGGGGTCTTCGTGCTGACGATCGAGTCGTCACAAGCGGCGTTTTGTTGCTCAGCAACGCGTTCAACAGAAAGTAGCAAACTATGATCCGGCGCGTCGTTTCGTTTGCGCTCGACCAGCCGTTCTTCTTGATCTTGTTGGTAGCGCTCTTTACGGCTGGTGGTGTCGCGGAGAAGCAGGTCACGATTCCTATCGAGATTGGATTGAGCGCTGTTCCCCACTCCGTACGTCTGTTCTCACACACACAGTTCGGATTGTCATTCATCGCGGTGACTTTCGACGATGCGGTTGACGCGTACTTCGCGAGACAGCAAGTGCTGGAGAGATTGCGCGACGTCGACCTCCCTCCGGGACTCGACCCACAGTTGGGACCGCTGGCGACTCCGATCGGTGAGATTTATCGCTATCGGCTCAAAGGCGGCCTCTCTCCGACAGACATGCGTACGGTCCAGGACTGGATCGTCGCGCGGCAGTTGAAAACGGTGCCCGGTGTTGCGGACGTGGTGACCTATGGCGGCTTCATCAAGCAGTACCAGGTGGAGCCGGATCTTCCGAAGTTGAAAGCCTATGGCGTCACGCTGCAGCAGTTGTTTACCGCTCTGGGTCGCGGCAGCGCCAATGCCGGCGGAGGTTATGTCGACAGGGGCGAGCAGCAATACCTGATTCGAGGGATTGGCCTTCTGAAATCGGCAGACGACATCGGTAACATCGTTGTCACTCAACGAGCCGGTACGCCGCTGCTGGTCAGTGACATCAGCACCATTGAGACGGGCGGCGTACCGCGGCAGGGACTCACCGGCCAGGACAAGGAGGATGACATTGTTGCAGGCCTCGTGCTGATGCGCAAAGGCGAGAATCCTTCCGAAGTGCTCAAAGACCTCAAGCTGAAGATCGAGACTTTGAATTCGAGCGTATTGCCCCAAGACGCTCAGATCGTACCTATCTACGACCGGACCTGGCTGATTGATACAACGCTTCAGACCGTTTTCAAAAATCTGCTCGAAGGCGCCCTGCTGGTTACGGGCGTTCTGCTGGTTTTCCTGGGCAGCCTGCGTGCGGCGCTGATCGTCGCCATAGTCATCCCGCTGTCGCTTCTTGCAACCTTTACCGGGCTCACCATTCGCGGCATTCCGGCGAATCTGCTCTCTCTTGGCGCCATGGACTTCGGCATCATTGTTGACGGCGCCGTGATCGTCGTAGAAAACATTTTCCGCAAGCACTGTTTTCGATGCTCATTATTATTACGGCGCACATTCCAATCTTCACGCTACAGCGTCATGAAGGCCGTATTTTTGCGCCGATGGCATGGACAGTAACGTCGGCGTTGGTCGGTTCCCTGATGCTTTCACTCTCGCTGGTTCCGTTGCTCTGCTATTTACTGCTACGCAAAAGCGTGTCGGAGAAAGAGAACCTGGTCGTCAGAGTCTGCAAGCGGTCTTATCGCCCGGCGCTCATTTGGGCACTTGCGCACCGCTGGACAGTAATTGCCGCCGCGGTGGTCCTGCTGGCGGCGAGTTTTATCACCATGAGCCGCCTCGGCAGCGAGTTTCTGCCGGAATTGAATGAGGGAACGATGTGGGTGAACATCAACTTTCCGCCAGGTATCTCTATCAACGAAGCGAAGCGGCTAGCGGCGAGAGTTCGGGAGATCCTCCGTAGTAATGAAGTTGTCCGCTCGGTGACTTCGAAAGCCGGCCGCCCCGAAGACGGCACGGATCCAAAACCGATCAACATGGCGGAGTTTTTTGTCGATCTAAAACCGCCCTCGGAATGGCCGGCGAAGCTCACGAAAGAGCAGCTTATCCAACAGTTCGACCAACAAATGGAAGCGCTTCCTGGTGTGGAACACTCATTTTCACAGCCGATTCGTGACAACGTCCTCGAAAGCATTTCTCAGATCGATGGACAAATCGTCATCAAAGTCTTTGGGCCTGATGGGGATGTTCTTCGGGATCAGACACAGAAGGTGCTTCAGACGATTTCTCCAGTCCGGGGAGTAGGACGGGCGTACATTGACCGCTTCGGGCGTGTGCCACAGTTGCAGATCGAAGTCGATCGTGGAAAATGCGCACGCTATGGACTGAACGTCGCCGATATTCAGGATGTCATTGAAATCGCGCTGGGCGGCAAAGAGGCCACTGAAGTGTGGGAAGGTGAAAAGCGATTTGCTGTGGCTGTCCGGCTGAGAGAAAGCCAGCGTGGGATGGACAACATCAAAAACGTTCTCGTCAACACGCCGGATGGGCAGCGAATCCCGCTAGACCAGTTAGCGACTGTCTCAATCCGAGAGGGAAGCATGAACATCAGCCGCGAATTCGGTAGCCGTGTCATGGCAATCGGTGTTTTCATCGAGAACCGTGACATGGGAAGTCTCGTGGCAGAAATGCAGGAGCGCGTCAACAAAGAGATTAAACTGCCTCAAGGTTACTACATCACATGGGGCGGAGAGTTTGAAAACCAGCAACGCGCCATGAAACGACTGGCGGTGATTGTGCCGGTTAGCGTGCTGCTTATTTTCGCGCTTCTCTTCAACGCGTTCGGATCCGCAAAGCATGCCGCACTCATCCTGCTCAACGTGCCGTTCGCCCTAATTGGGGGAATCTTCGCGCTGCGGTTGACTGGAATCAACCTCAGCGTGTCGGCTGCAATCGGATTCATTGCTCTTTTCGGGCAGGCCGTATTGAATGGTGTAGTGATGGTCAGTTACTTCAATCAACTCCGTGATGAAGGCACGCGGACATTCGAGGCCGTAGTGAATGGAGCGCTGGTCAGGCTCCGCACCGTGCTGATGACGGGTACGCTTGCGATGCTCGGTCTGCTGCCTATGGCGCTATCGCACGGCATCGGTTCAGAAACCCAAAAACCACTCGCAGTCGTCATTATCGGTGGACTGATTTCCGCAACGCTGCTGACGCTATTCGTGCTTCCGGTCGTGTATATTCTCTTCACCGCCAGCGTCGTCCAACTGTC
>QHXC01000599.1:0-5569 GCA_003222815.1 Acidobacteriota bacterium
CGTGTCCGTCGGAGTCGAGCCAGGTTTTATCGTTAATGCTGATGGTGTCTGCGACCAGCGTGTCCCCCTCCCACTTGCCGACCGAATATCCGTACCATGCGGGATAATCATAGGCGTCGGGCGGATGACCGCGGCCATCCGTGTAGATCAGCCGGAATATATGCTCAGACTCGCTGAGGATCGCGACAACATCAGGACGCTGAACAATCATGGTTGGGTGGGCCCTCGCTACCATCCTTGAAGGGCCTGGCGGCAGGCACAGCGTATTCGGGTCTTTGGCATGGTCGACATTCTTATATCTCTCGGCTCCCAATGGTGTAAAAACAAGCTCCTGTCCCGGCAGCGTTAACTTTGAGATATCGCCCATGGATCCTCCGAACCAGACACCCGTGAAGTCCGCGTGGGTCAGCCCGGAAGGTTGAGGATCGCCCTTGTACCACCAGGCGCCGACGGGCGGCTTGGGCTTACGAGGCTGTGCGCCGCGGCCCTGTGCCGCGGCAGGAGAGGTCGCCATGATCGAGAAGACAAAGACGATTGCAGCAGTAACAACCGAAAACACGAAACGCTTATTCATATTCAATCTCCAATCCAGATTTCCGGCCGAATTCGAAACAGCCTCTATTGTTGAGGACCGGCATCATCCGCGGATCCGCCAAAGACTCTGCGACCATCCGGTAACGTCACCCTTCTGCCGTTGACCTGGTTGGATCCATTCTTGGCCATGTAGCCCTCTTGCCTCGCGAATGGCTGGGATTATCGAGTCCTGACGGAAACACCAGCGAGCCAGTCCAACTGGCTCGCTGATTCTCGTCAGGCCGTGCCGCGGAACTGCTCGGCGTGGATGGGTAGCCGGTAGATGCGTTTGCCGGTGGCAGCGGAAATTGCATTGACCAGAGCGCCGGCCGCCACCGCCGTGCTCGGTTCACCGATGCCGCCAGGCGTCTGGGTGCTTGGCACGATGTGCACCTCAACTTCCGGCGCTTCGTTGTGCCGGATCATTGGATAGTCGTTGAAGTGCCGCTGCACAACGCGGCCGTTCTGGATCGTGATCTCTCCCTTGAGAGCCGCCGTTAATCCGTAGATGGTGCCGCCTTCCATCTGCGCTTTGATCGTGTCGGGATTGATGACCCAGCCTGTGTCGACCGCACACCATATCTTGTGAACGCGCACGGAGCCGTTCGTCACCGACACCTCCGCGACCTGACCGACGATGCTGCCGAACGCCTCCATCACGGCGATCCCTCGAGCGCGTCCCTGCGGCAATGGCTTACCCCAGCCCGCCTTCTCGGCGACCAGGTCGAGAACGGCACGATGGCGCGGGGCTTTGCTCAACAGCTCGCGCCGGAATTGGTACGGATCCTTCCCGGCCGTCGTCGCGAGTTCGTCGATGAACGCTTCGACCACGTAGCCTTGCACGGAAGCGCCAACCGAGCGCCAGAACCCGTATGGGATGCCGGGATCGGCCTCCGTGTATTCGACGCGGACATTTGGAATGTCGTAGGGCAAATTGGCAGAGCCATCGACCGAGATGAAGTCCACGCCGTTCGGCGGCAACGACCCAATCCGCTTCATTAGTGATTGCTGGACGAGACGCTGCATGAATGCGACTGGCTTGCCGGACGCGTCCAGCGCGCCCCACATCCGAACGTACGTTACCGGGCGGTAGAAGTCGTGTTGGATGTCGTCCTCGCGCGTCCAGACGACTTTAACCGGCTTGCCAACGGCTTTCGACGTTTCAACCGCCTCCGTCACGAAGTCGGCTTCGCCGCGCCGCCCGAATCCACCACCCAGATACGTCGTGTGGATCTTTACAGCGTTGGCGGGAAGACCCGATGCCGCGATGGCCGCCTGGTGTGAGGCGGTTTGTCCCTGAGTTGGCACCCAGACGTCACACTGGTCCGAACGCACGTCCGCCGTACAGTTCATCGGTTCCATGCATGCGTGAGCCAGGAACGGCGCCTCGAAGACGCGCTCGAACGTGCGCGTTGCGCCTTTCATCGCCGCGGGGGCGTCGCCGTTGTTGCGCGCGATTTTGCCCGGCTGCTCGGCCAGCGCCGCATATTTCTTCACGATGTCGGCGCTGCTCAGGTTGGCGAGGGCTCCCTCGTCCCATTTCACGTCAAGGGCCTGCGCACCCTTTGACGCCGCCCAATAATTGTCGGCCACGACGGCCACTCCGTTGCTGATTTGCACAACGTGGCGCACGCCCGCGACCGCTTTCGACTTGTCCGCGTTGAAGCTGGCGACTTTGCCGCCGAACACTGGACAGCGGACGACGCGCGCGATGAGCATATTGGGACGCTTCACGTCGATTCCGAAGACCGCTTTCCCATTAACCTTTTCGGGGATGTCCAGACGTGGCAGCGCCTGACCGAGCAGGCGGAAGTCTTTCGGATCTTTTAGCGGGACGGTTTTCGGCACCGGCAATGCTGCCGCCTTGTCGACGAGCGATCCATAACGGAGGCGGCGTCCGCTGGTTTTGTGAACGACTTCGCCTTTCTCCGTAGAGCACGTGTTCGCGGCGACACCCCATGTTTCGGCGCCCGCCGTGACCAGCATCGCACGCGCCGTACCTCCTGCTTCCCGCAACAGCTTCCACATGCCGCGCACGCTGTTGCTGCCGGCGGTGAGTTGCGCGCCGCCAAAGTTCGTGTTGCCGACTTTCGGGTCGGCAGACAACATGATGGTGACGCTGTCGTCCGCGCCGATCTTGACCCAGACGTTCGGTTCGAAGAAGCCGGCGGCCGTCGCCGTGTCCACGTCGCGCAAGCCCGGAAGATATCCGCCGACAACCAGCGCGCCGCCCGCGGCGGCGCTCACCTTCAAGAAGGTTCGTCTGCTAAGAGTCGATGCCATGGGACGCCTCCTTAGGCGCCCGCCGCGCGGTGAATCGCACGGCGGATGCGTTGATAGGTGCCGCACCGGCAGATGTTGCCCGACATGGCGGCATCAATGTCGGCATCGGTCGGGTTAGGTTTTTTCGCCAGCAGTGCGGCCGCGGACATCAACTGTCCGGACTGGCAGTAGCCGCACTGTGGCACTTGCTCCGCAATCCAGGCCGCCTGCAGCGCGTGATTCGCCGTTGGCGACAGGCCTTCGACCGTCGTCACCTTTTTGCTCCCGACGCTCGACACCGGCGTGACGCAGGAACGAATGGGCTCACCGTCGAGGTGGACCGTGCACGCCCCGCACTGCGACAGACCGCAGCCGAATTTCGTGCCGGTCAGACCAATGGCGTCGCGAATCACCCAGAGCAGCGGCATGTCCGGGCTCACGTCAACGTCGTAACGCTTCCCGTTTACGGTCAGCGAAATCATAGCGGCCTCCTGTGTTGATCCCTGTACATACTTGACTTCAGAGAAAATTTACCGCACTGGCGGTGGATTGCCAACCGAATCCTTCGGGCGGGTCGTGGTCCGATGTCCGATTTACTTGTCAAAGAACCCAAAGACCACGTGACTCAATGATCCATCACGGCCCGCATGTTATGTGCACTAGTCGCGCGCACCGGCGTTTTTCAGGCTGGTATAGACCGCCTCAACGAACATATTCGTTGTCCACGGACCGCTGGTTGCGCCGAAACGATCGTCGTAGTCTGCGGTGACTCTGGCCGCTTGCACCTGTTGCAGAGTGGCGCCGGTTTTGATCAACGCCTGAACGCGATCGCGAATGATGACAATCATGTCGCGGTACTCGGCGACTTCCCATTCGTCGCACAAGCGCCCATGTCCGGGAATGATCAGCGTGCCACCTTCCTCGTCGTGTTCGTAGACGGTTTTGTCAAGAATGTAGTTCAGTGCCGCAATCTCTCCTTGCACGGTGCCGCCATTCTTGACGTCGATGAACGGATATTGAGTTGTTGTAAAGATGTCACCCGTGACGATGACATCGGAGCGGCGGAAATGCACGATGCTATCGCCATCCGTGATCGCATTCGGTTGGAAAAAGATTTCAACCGCTTCTCCGTTTTGAAACTTCCTTCTTCGCCCCGTCAAAAACGTGTCGCTGGGCCAGCCAGACGCGGGTGTACCGGCCACGCTCATACGGTCTTGAATAGTCTGATTCCCGATAATGGTCGCTCCCTGACCCGCGTCGGCGAATTGGTTCGAGAAAAACGATCCGACCAGACTCGGGTCCGCGCCAGCTGCATGAATTTTTAAATTGCCGCCGGTGTGGTCCGCATGGAAGCTCGTATTGACAATGAACTGAATCGGTTTGTCGGTGAGTTTGCGGATCGCTGCGATCACTTTATCGGCCAGTTGGCCACTGCCCGTATCCACAACGAGTGCGCCCTGGTTGCCGACCTGGGCGGCAATATTGCCACCATCACCGACGAGCATGTAGACGTTGCCCTGCACCGGCAATACATGGATCTCACCGTCGTGCGGATCCGGATCCACGGCGCGGCTCGCACGCTGCGCACCAGACAGCGGACGAGTTTTCGCTAGCGCTTCAGCATCGGTTGCTGTTTTGAGCTTCGCCACGTACTCCGGATACATCGTTTCCGGACCGCCCAGCGCTCCCAGCAGCGGGACCTTGTTCTTGTCCGCATATTCGCGCAGGAAAGGGTTCTCTCCAAACAAGTGATGCGGCACCTGGTCATCAGGCCTGCCCACGATCTGTTCGGCGTCGTCACAGGCATACAACCAGGCATCCGGCTGTTTGAGGGAGCGCTGCAGCTCGGAAGTTTTGCTCAACGGCTCGGTCAAATATACGGGATCGTTGATCACAGAGAAATACGTGATCCGGTCACCGTGCCGGATAAAATGGTCCGTCACCGTGGCCTGATCACTTTGGGGTGCACCATTTGCACGGACCCAGCCGCGTTTGATGTGCGTGGTGAATACGGTCAGGACATTCCCCTCAAACTTGCCAGTCGAAAACCCCAGCCAGGTGTGTTGCGCATAGGCCGGTGGGTGCGGGCGGCCGTCCATCCAAATGGTGCGGAGCCCCTCGGCGATCTGGCCGTACATCTTGATTGCGACCAACCGCTGAGTGTCCGGGTCTCTCTCTTCCCAGATCCGGTAGTTTCCCGGGGCGACATAAAAATACGGAGGGACATATCCTGCGCATTGATGCTGGCGTACAGTGATTCTCGACGCCGACCAGGACAGTCCATAGATGCGAGCGGCCTCGTTCATCGGGATTCCGCCCCAGTCGGCGATCATCCCGGCTGCCGTACCCAGGCCGGAGTCCTGGTGAGTGAGCGGAAACCACGCCCCGGAAAGGTCGATGCCCGACGGTAATGGTGGGACGCCCTGGCCAAAAGCTATGGTGCCCATCAGGATTGCCGATAGCAGCAGAGAACCGACCTTGACGCTTTTCATCTCGATCTCCTTCGCCAGCCCCTGAATCATATCGGGTGCTGAGAGTAGTACATGCCAATGAGGGTTTTCAAGAGGAGCGAGGGCTTGGCAAAGGATCGGCGATCACCCATTGGACATTTCAACATTTGACATTTTTCGGGAGGTCGTACGTAGAGTCCTGAAGCGCTAGACAATCCATTCAATTCTTATGTACATTGACCGCGGGAGAGACAATCATGAAAGGTTCGCTGCTCGCCATTGTC
>QHXC01000599.1:5613-7119 GCA_003222815.1 Acidobacteriota bacterium
CACCGAAGACTGGCGCTGGCGCATGACTACTCCGCCGAAGGGCGATTATGCGGGTGTTCCCTTGAACGCCGACGCTCGCAAGATAGCCGACGCATGGGACCCCGCGAAGGATGAGGCGTCGGGAGAGCAATGCAAGAGCTATGGCGCCGCAAACATCATGCGGGTCCCCGGACGCATTCACATTACGTGGCAGGATGACCAGACATTGAAGCTTGAGACGGATGCTGGAACACAGACCCGTCTCCTCTATTTTGGCACGCCTCAAGGCCAGGGTGGAGATTGGCAGGGTGTTTCCAAAGCCTCCTGGGAGGTGACGCCGCCTCCAGGCTTTCGAGGCTTTGGAGGTCGCGGCCCCACCGGCAATCAGGGTGGTTCGCTGAAGGTCGTCACGACGAAACTCAAACCCGGGTACCTGAGAAAAAATGGCGTCCCTTACAGCGCGGATACGATCCTGACCGAATACTACGATCTAGTATTGGAGCCCAATGGTGTTTCGTACCTCGTCCTCACGACGACGGTGGAGGATCCGAAGTACCTCGCCGAACCCTTCCTGACGAGCGCACACTTTCGGAAGCAGGCTGACGCTTCCGGTTGGAAGCCTGCTCCCTGCGTGGCCAGATAGCACAGAGACGATTTCGAACGTAGAATTTTCGAACAAGTCCAGGCATTGCGTATAATGCCGCCAATTCCATGACATTCAGTGCAGGCATACTCCGGCCGGCCGCCAACCGAAAACGGCGCTTCAGGAGTGGTTTAAACGCGGTCCTTGGCGGCGTGCTCAAAACCGATCCGGACTCGGGAAAGCCGTCGATGCTGGCGTGTTTCACCGGCCGCGAAGGAATCTCAGCAGGGCATCACGTTCGTCGGAGTCGATTATTCCATTGCCATTCTGGTCGAACAGACGGAAAACCTGAGCCAGACGTTCGCGCTGTGGAGCCGGTATCTCGGACGGTAGATTTTCAACATTCGCACCGTCGTATAGGAATGCCTCCAGGTACTGGATCGCGATCTGCCGCTCAAACGCTCGCGCGTCTTCCGGTGATGGCAGGACTATTGCTAGAAAGGCTAGTGCCATCTCATCGGTCGTTTGTTCGCCCCACCTCACGCGGACTGGAGGATGAGCGGGATTGCGCGGGTTATTTTCGGAATTGTCGAACGTGTACTCGAGATCGACTCTCGTATCCTTTGGCAACGCGATGGGTTTTTCGTAACGGTAAGTTCCTTGCCAGTTGAAATCCCAGTCCCTGATCCAGATCAGGGGAACGGACGACCCGTCAGGCAAATGCGCCGTCACTTTCATATCCTTGCAAAGATAATGGGCATGAGGAGCGATAGCGGCGAGCTCGACGTCGCGCGGCAACACAACCTGCCCTTTCACGACGTAGTGCGAATCGCCCGGAGGAATGTCGATGTGCGGCCCGAGCACGAGTGCGGCCGTGAGGCCTCTGTTTGGCGGGCCCGAAAAAGTCAGGCCGAGGGAAGACTGGCCCAGTTCAGGCTTGCCTG
>QHXC01000600.1 GCA_003222815.1 Acidobacteriota bacterium
AATCGACGTACGAACGCTTGCGTCAAACACTCGGCGATGCTCAGCGGCCATTGCATTATCTCGCCATACCACCAAGCATGTTTGCGATCGTTGCTGAAGGGCTGGCGAAATCCGGTTGTGCGTACAATGCTCGTGTGGTCGTGGAAAAGCCATTTGGCCGGGACCTCGCTTCCGCGCAGTCATTGAACCGCACGGTGCTTCAGTTCTTTCCGGAGTCGGCCATTTTCCGAATAGATCATTTTCTCGGAAAGGAACCCGTTCAGAATCTCCTGTATTTCCGTTTTGCCAACACCTTTCTCGAACCCATCTGGAACCGCAACTATGTCTCTAGTGTGCAGATCACGATGGCTGAAAGCTTCGGTGTCGAGGGCCGCGGGCGCTTTTATGAAGAAGTCGGGGCGATTCGCGACGTCGTGCAGAACCATATGTTTCAGGTCTTGGTACTGCTGGCGATGGATGCTCCCGTCAGCAGGGATGCTGAAACGATGCGTGATGAAAAGATTCGACTGTTTAAAGCCATTCGGCCGCTCACTCCAGCGGATATCGTTCGCGGGCAGTTCCGCGGGTATCGCGATAATGAAGGTGTCGCGCCCGACTCGCAGGTCGAGACGTTTGCCGCCCTTCGATTGCATATCGAGACTTGGCGTTGGTCAGGTGTGCCGTTTTACATTCGATCTGGTAAACAACTACCCGTCACTTCCACGGATGTGATGGTTGAGTTGAAGCGTCCTCCGCAAATCGTCTTCGATGACATCGCATCGGGCGAGGCGAACTATGTCCGCTTCCGACTCAGTCCGGATGTCTTCATCTCCGTTGGGGCAAGGGTCAAGGTGCCTGGGGAAGAAATGGCCGGCGAAGACATCGATCTGATCGCTCATCATCACCCTGCCGAGGAGATGATGCCGTACGAGCGTTTGCTCGGCGATGCGATCCGCGGCGATGCATCGCTGTTTGCACGCGAGGACGGGGTCGAAGCCGCCTGGCGAATCATCGATCCGATCCTCGGCAACGCGACGCCCGTTGTCGAATACGAGCCGAATACGTGGGGACCACCCGAAGCGGATCGTCTCATTGCCGGTGATGGCGGCTGGCACAACCCTACAGAGGATTACCTTCATGACAACTCCCGATGAAGTTGTTTTCCTGCTGGACGTAGATAATACGCTGCTTGACAACGACCGCGTCCAAGCCGACCTCAAGGCATATCTCGAACGTGAGTTCGGTCCCGAAAGCAGTAATCGATACTGGTCAATCTTCGATCAATTGCGCGCTGAACTCGGCTACGCCGATTACCTCGGTGCGCTGCAAAGCTACCGCCTCGGCGACATGCACGATCCGCGTCTTTTACTGGTGTCTTCGTTCCTGGTAGATTACCCGTTCGCGAACCGGCTGTATCCGGGGTCATTGGATGCGGTCGAACATCTTCGAAAATGGGGCCTGACCGTCATCCTGTCCGACGGCGACGTGGTCTTCCAACCTCGCAAAGTTCAGCGTTCCGGACTGTGGGAAGCCGTGGAGGGGCGAGTGTTGATCTACATCCACAAAGAGCAGATGCTGGGTGATGTGAAGGAGCGCTACCCCGCGCAACATTACGTCATGGTCGATGACAAGCTTCGTATTTTGGCTGCGATGAAAAACCTCTTTGGCGATCAATTGACGACAGTTTTCCCGCGCCAGGGACATTACGCGCGCGATCCCAAAATAGTTGCCGCCAATCCAGCAGCAGACATCACGATCCAGCGCATCGGCGATCTCGTTGAATACGATCTGCCCACGTTGTTAGAACCAAAAAAACAAAGGCGAGAAAGGAAGGAACAATGAAAGCGACACAGCGACTTCACGATCTCGGTCAGAGTCTTTGGCTGGACAACATCACACGCGACCTCCTGACAAGCGGCACACTCCGCCGTTATAGGGATGAGCTTTCCGTGACGGGACTGACGTCCAACCCGACGATATTCGATCTAGCGATCCGAAATGGCAACTCCTACGACGAATCGATCCGAAAGAAGACTGCTCAGGGTAAGTCGGGTGAAGAGTTATTTTTTGATCTTGCTTTGGAGGATCTGACTCAAGCGGCCGATCTCTTCCGACCAATTTTCGATTCGACGAATAGCATCGACGGCTGGGTCTCGTTGGAGGTATCTCCCTTGCTGGCGTATGACACGGCAAAGACGATCGAAGAGGTCGCGGAGCTCCATGCTCGATCTAAACGTCCGAATGTTCTGATTAAGATTCCGGGCACCGGCGAAGGCGTTCCTGCAATCGAGGAATCGACATTTCAGGGTGTGCCAGTCAATGTCACGCTGCTGTTCTCACGCGAGCAGTACATTGCGGCTGCAGAGGCTTACATGCGCGGCATCGAACGAAGAATCGCTGCCGGTCGCGATCCGAAGATCCACTCGATTGCATCGGTCTTCATTAGCCGCTGGGACAAAGCGGTGATTGGAAAAGTTCCCGAACTGCTTCGGAATCGCCTTGGAATTGCCATCGCGAAGCGCACCTACAAAACTTATCGCGATCTGCTGAAGTCGGCCCGATGGCAGAAACTCGCCGCGGCAGGAGCGGTGCCGCAACGCCTGCTTTGGGGCAGCACCGGCACGAAAGATCCCGCAGCACCGGACGTCATGTATATCGAAGCGCTTGCGGCGCCGGACACGGTCAACACGATACCTGAGAAAACGCTGCTCGCCTTCGCAGATCATGGTCAGGTCAAGGGCGTGATGCCGGCCGACGCTGGCGATGCCGAACAAGTGCTGGCGGAATTCGCCCTGGCGGGAGTGTATCATGCCGAACTCGCTGAGGAACTACAGCGCGAAGGCGCCGAAGCCTTCGATAGGTCATGGAACGATCTGATGGATTGTCTTCGCTCAAAAAGCGAAGAGCTTCAGAAGGCAAGTTAATCGAGAGCAAGATATCGAGCTGCGGGCGGCGTTTTCCGCGTCA